>CAZAZB010000376.1:0-4118 GCA_964489485.1 uncultured Pseudomonadales bacterium
CAACTGACCAAACCTTGGAATGTCAGCCAGCGCAAGATGCTGCGCATGTTCTATCCTGAAACGGACTCCCCTGTCTTCGCCATCAAACAAGTCGTCATAAATATTTAGCACTTCATGATTGGCACGATCTCCAATGGCATGGATACCTATTTGAAATCCATGCTGATACGCCTGGTGGCTGATATTGCGCATCGCCTCTATTGACATGGTGGGCAATCCAACATGCCCGGCATCCTGAAAACTGGTAATACCATTTTCGGCCAGTTCTTGCATGGCAAGCGTCAACGCCTGTTCACGCCGGACTTTGGAAGGGGCAGAAATATGTTTTCTGACCAGGTTTTGAGCAATCTCGTTAAGCAGCCCTGTTGCATTACCATCTTCATCACGAATGATCTCACCATCCCCGCTGAATTGTGTCTCTTTGGTAATTCCGGCCAATTCCATTGCCTTGGCATTCGCGAAGCCGGCATGGCCACTCGCATGTACCAGGAATACAGGATTATCCGGGGAGATCTCACTCAACCTTTTGTTAGTCTGAAAACCGCCGACCATATCTGTTGGCTGCGGGATCCATTTACTCTGATGCCATCCACGGCCCAGTATCCAGTCACCTTTTTCTGCACTATCAACCGCAACCGCGACTTTCTCGACCAGCGCTTCATAATTGGCGACATTCATCAGGTTCAGGTTGAGTTGTGCGAACCCAATACTCATTAAGTGCCCATGGCCTTCAATCCAGCCGGGGATTACCGTCTGTCCGCCGAGATCTACAACCGAGGAGCTGCTATTGATCCGTTGCCGCGCGACTTTTTCGCTACCGACGTAAGCGATTTTACCGTCGGCTACATATAATGCCTGCGCGACAGGCTGATCCGGATTTACTGTATAGAAACGTGCATTGACATAGAGCGTGTCAGCGAAAACCGACAAACAGGTGAGGGATAAGGCAATCAAGAATAGTTTTTTCATAAACGAAAGTTAACATGGCGCGACTGGTTTCGCACCTGCATAACCCTAACCAAATCTTCGAGATAATGTTATAAGGAAACAGCAGAATAGACGGATCTCGACATGAAAAGGCTTAAACCAATATTCTCTCTCTTGCTACTTTTGGCGTTCGTACCACTGCCATTACAAGCACACGACATTCACGACACCGATACACTGGAAGCATTTATTGACGGTGTTATCGAAAATAGCATGGAAGAAAACCACGTTGCCGGTGTCGTCGTTTCTATCACCACGCCAGACGAGGTCTTGCTCTCGAAAGGCTATGGCTACGCAGATGTCGAGCAAGGTATTCAGGTAACACCAGACAAAACACTTTTTCGCATCGGGTCTGTTTCTAAACTCTTCGTCTGGCTACCACTCATGCAACTTCTTGAGCAGGGGAAGTTATATGTTGACGCGGATGTTAACGATTACCTGACGCGCGTTCATGTGCCAGATACCTTTGAACGGCCCGTGACGCTCGCTGACATCATGACGCATACCGCAGGTTTTGAAGACCAGGTTATTGGTCTATTCGGGAAAGATGCCAGTTCCATGCGTCCCCTCGCTGATATTCTTAACGATGAAATGCCTTTGCGTGTCAGGCCACCAGGGCAGTATGCCAGCTACTCAAATCATGCCGTCGGGATTGCCGGATTGATGATTGAAGAGATTAGCGGCCAATCCTGGGCGGATTATATTGAAGAACATGTGTTGACGCCTCTGGGCATGCATCATACAAGCCCGGCTCAACCGCTACCTGAAGATCTGGACAGGTTGATGTCCAAGGGTTACACCTTCGAGGCTGGGAAGTATGTTGCTAAAGATTTTGAGTATGTACCACTGGCGCCAGTTGGCGCGATAAGCGCCTCAGCTACCGATATGACACGCTTTCTGCAAATGTTTCTTAACGATGGTGAACTCGATGGCGCAAGAGTCATGGCCAAGACCACCAGTCAGGAAATGCAAAGTATCTTGTTCCGTCCTGCTCCCGGTCTTAACGGACTGCTGCACGGTATGTATGAAAGTAGCAGCAACGGACAACTGATTATCGGGCACGGTGGAGACACACTCTGGTTTCACACGGAATTTATGCTCATGCCTGAAGCGGGCATTGGTTTTTACATATCAACCAACTCGGCTAACGGCCCAAAGGTGCGAGCAGCATTTCGAAAGGCGCTCCTGGACCGATACTTTCATGGCCATGATGATCATGTAATCGAATTCGAGAAAACTGACTTGAATAAACTCGCTGGCGACTACGGTAGCTTAAGACATTCCTCTGATGACCTGACCAAATTGGTGAAATTAATGACACCCATCAGCATTGTTCCGGCGCCTGATGGCGAACTGATGCTGACGGGTGCAGTTATGGGCGCCTACCCTCTATACTTCGAGGAAGTCTCACCTCTCATCTTCAAACGAAAAGGATATGAGGACATCATATCTTTTGAACTGGACGAGAACGGTATCGCGACTCACCTTTTCTTCAATCAGTTTCCAATCGTGGCAGCGGAGAAGATGTCAGGTTCTAACTCGGTAGGCTTGAATTTCCTAATTCTCGGGGCAACTGTTTTAATTTTTGGTTGGGTTCTGATTGCCTGGGTTGTACAAGGTAGATCTCGAGTCTATTGTCTGAGTCCAGAAGTCGACCGATTCAGAACCACAGCATGGACACTCGCCGCAGTCATCTTCATCTACTTTTTCGGGCTTGCCATGGTAATCGATGACCAGAACGCCGTTGTGTTCGGCATCTCTACAGGGGCAAAAATTGTTATGTCCCTGTCCTTCGTTATTGCTGCCATTACCCTTTACACTGTGCGCTTGACGCCTGCCGTTCTACAATCTAACGAGATTGGAATTAGTTCAAAAATCGGCTACCTTACCATCTCGTTGATTGCCTTAAGTTTCTGCTGGTTCATCTATCACTGGCGGCTTTTTAGTTGGTGAGATGTCATATTTCCGACGAATACTAGTCTACTCGCCGCACCCATTTACTGGTCCTGGCGAAGTCATTGATAGGTTCGTCTGCTTTTTTCCAACCTGTGAATCCTGCTTCCAAGTGCGCAACGTTGGAATATCCCATCGTCTGTAATGCTTTTGTGGCAAAGACACTTCGCCCACCACCGGCACAATATAGAACCGTTCTGCGATCCTCTTTGAAATAGTCTCTGAAATAGGGACTGGCAGGGCTTGCCCAAAACTCCAGCATTCCCCTGGCGCAATGAATGGCGCCGGGAATCGTGCCCAGATCAACCAGTTCTTGAACTTCACGAATATCCAAAAGAAGAAGGTCCGGATTTTCCTTCATTTCTTTTTTCAAATCATCAATGCTGAGGTTGTCGATACTTTTCTTCTCTTCATCCACTTGCTTGAATATGTCTTGTATTGCCATGGTCTGCCTTCTCTTAAGATGCTTCAACAAAGTAGAACATAACGTACTACGCAATCAAATTACAGAAGAGAAGACGCAGATGACCCTGCCTGACCAGTGCTAATCTAATTTGGCTACCGTTAGTAACGATCGGTTGAAATATCAACCGATGATCCACCAGGAAAAATATCTTCAAGCGGACTACGAACAGCCAAGCCACCACGTTTCAAGACGTGGGTATAAATTTCTGTTGTTTCGAGCGAAGCATGTCCGAGTTGCTCCTGGACGGTTCTAATATCCATACCGTTTTCTAATGAATGGGTAGCAAAAGAATGACGAAATGTGTGCGAGCTTGCAGGTTTTTTTATTTCCGCCGCAGATACGGCTTGTTTGACCGCCTTTTGCATTGTGGAGGGGTCAACGTGGTGTCGCCTCTCTTTTCCTGATCGTGGATCACGGCTAATACGATTGGCTGGAAAAACATACTGCCACGGCCATGAACCTGCTGCAGATCGATACTTTCTACCAAGTGCATTCGGTAAATAAACCTCACCATAACCTCCCGCAAGATCTGATTCATGGATTGCTTTAACCTGCTCAAGATGTACTGCAAAGGGCTGATGCAATGAAGACGGAAAGGTGACGACACGATCTTTTCGCCCTTTCGCATCATGAATGTGCAAGCAGTGGTAATTAGTATCAAGATCTTTTACGCGAAGCTGCAAAGCTTCCATCAGCCTCAACCCGGAACCAT
>CAZAZB010000377.1:0-4116 GCA_964489485.1 uncultured Pseudomonadales bacterium
CGACCCTATTCCGATCTCAGCCTATTTTCGCTGGAATTGTTAAGGGTCATGTCGGTCTCAGTCATTTCGACAAGAAAAGTGGAACGCCGACTGCCGAGATCATCAGATGAGCCAATACGCGTAAAAATTCGATCAATATCCCCAATGGTGGCCGATTTAGCGGGAATAAAACTACCGATATGAGCCAACAAGGCAATAATCGCAGTCTGCCGCATATAGGTGGATTTACCGCCCATGTTAGGACCGGTAATGATCAGCAGATGTCGATCGCTATTCAGCTCTACATCGTTTGCCACAAAAGGGTCAGTTAGCATTTGCTCCACAACCAGATGGCGACCCTCCGTTATTGTCAGCTCGGCTTTGTCACTTAAGTGAGGCCGGGACAAGGACAGACTAATCGATCTTTCAGCAAGATTGGCGAGAACATCGAGTTCTGCGATGGCAGAAGATGCTTGTTGTAGTGGCAACAGGTCTTCTAGCAAACGATCGAGTAGTTGTTCATATAGAACTTTTTCCCGTGCCAGAGCGCGGCTCTTACTACTCAATGCCTTGTCTTCAAAATCCTTCAATTCCGGAGTAATGAAGCGCTCTGCATTTTTCAGGGTTTGCCTGCGAACATAGTGTGTGGGCGCTCGTTCAGACTGGCTCCGGCTAATTTCGATGTAATAACCATGAACCCGGTTAAAACCCACTTTTAATGTGCTTAGGCCCGTCGATTCACGCTCTTCAGATTCAAGCCGAACCAGAAATTCGGCGGCATTCTCACTAATACTCCGTAGTTCATCGAGTTCGTCATCATAACCTTGTGCAATCACTCCACCTTCGCGGATGACCACGGGAGGGTTCTCAATAATCGAGGCGATTAAGAGCGAGGCGAGTACCGGGTTTGGCGCACAGTCATCACGAAGTTTGATCAACAGTAGGCTGTCCAGGGTATTGAGTGTTGACGCGAGCGCCGGAAAGACATTCAGTGCATCACGCAATCTGGCGAGGTCTCTTGGCCTGGCAGACCTGAGGGCGACTCGCCCGAGGATCCGCTCGATATCTCCAATCTGTTTTAAATGGTCCTGTAAAGATTCGTACTGGTAGTTGCTGGCTAGTAGTCCAACAACATCCTGACGATCATGCAAGGTGGCACGGTTTCGGAGGGGGCGGTTTATCCAGCGCCTTAGCAGGCGGCTCCCCATGCTGGTAGAGGTGTTGTTGAGTACCTGGAAAAGTGTGTTGTCCTCGCCGCCCGCAATATTGGTATCAAGCTCAAGGTTTCGACGCGAGGCCGCATCGATCAATACTGATTCATTGTGGGTAATTGGATTGATCGTCTGAATATGAGGCAGTTCTGTCCGCTGTGTTTCTTTCACATAACCGAGAAGACATCCAGCAGCGCGGATGGCAGTTTGAAGGTGGGTACAGCCGAAACCGTCCAGGTCCCTGGTTCCGAACTGGCGCGTCAATGTAATGAAGGCCTGATCGAAATCGAATTCCCAGGGTGGTTGATTCCGTACGCCAGGTCGGCTCATCAGGGATGCGGGATATTGCGCATCTTCAGACAGGATAAGTTCCGCCGGATTAAGACGGTGCATCTCACCGAGCAGGGCCGTTTCATCGTCGAGTTCTGAGAGTTCAAACCGGCCACTGCCAAGATCGAGCGAGGCGATGCCGTACTTTTCATTATCCTGGCAGAGGGCAATGATCAGATTGTCTTGCCTCGCATCCAGCAGAGATTCATCCGTCAGCGTGCCGGGAGTCACGATACGGATCACCTGTCTTTCTACCGGACCCTTGGATTCTGCCGGATTTCCAATCTGTTCACAGATCGCAATAGATACGCCACGTTTGACCAGCCGGGCGAGGTAGGTATCAACGGAATGGTAGGGTATCCCGCACATGGGGATAGGTTCCCCTGCGGAGGATCCTCTGGCGGTCAAGGTAACTTCCATCAACTCGGCAGCGCGTTTTGCGTCGTCAAAGAACAGCTCGTAGAAATCTCCCATTCGATAAAACAATAATTCACGGGGATGTTGTGCTTTTATCCCGAGATACTGTTTCATCATGGGTGTATGTTCGTTAGAACCCGTCTTGCTGGCTGATGATGAATTAGTCAAAAAAATAATGGCTCAGAAATGGTCTTGGTCGTCTGTGTTCAAGGCAGGAAGGTTATCAAATTTTTGCAATATAGGGTCACAAATCGGAAGGATTTGCTACTATCAAACTGTATTGATGACTCTGAATCTACACAACAAGGAAAATCCCCATGAAAGTGATAAAAATTCTAGTTCCGGTCCTTGTACTACTCCTGATCGTGGCGGTTTTGATTCTCCCGGTTGGCCCGGTTCCCGGTGTTATGATTGGCGGTACGGTAAGTGACGTTCCTGCGACATGGCAAGATACTTCTGCCATCCATGAAGTTAAATTGAAAGTCGGTGGCGGTGGGATACCGCGGGTAGTCACTATCTGGATTGTTCAGATGAACAATGACTTATTCGTCATTGGCTCCGGTGAGAGTGGATGGGTGAAGAAACTCGGTTCGGGTGGTCCGGTTGAGCTGCGAATAGAGGGCAACACCTATAGTCTGAATGCAAAACTAATGGATTCTGGCTGGGAACCCGTGCTTGATGCCTATCTGGCCAAGTACCGTCCCGACTACCCGGATATCGTTGATGACATTCCTGATTCCAAATCAGCCGTCGGGAAGATTGCTGTTTTCAAGCTCGGTTAAGTCCAGGCTGCTAGCAAGGATCAACATTGGCGACTCGCAAGAAACGCACATTTGACCACCCGGAATACAAGCTTCTAAAGAAGCTTGGTGAAGGCGGCATGGCGACTGTCTACCTTGCTACACAGTTGAAGCTCGGCAGACACGTTGCATTGAAGTTGATGTCCTCACGAATTAGTCAGAATAATTCCTTCAAAAAAAGGTTTATCCGCGAGGCTCGGACGCTGGCGCAGTTTCGCCACCCCAATATCATTACCATCTATGAGGTTGAATCCATCCAGGATCGCTGGTTCATTGTCATGGAATATATGGATGGTGCAGATTTAAAACATTTGATGATGCAGGGTTTAACAAAACATCGGTCTCTGGAAATTGCCAGAGAAGTCTGCCTTGCGCTGGCCTACGCTCACGAACGAAACTACGTTCATCGCGATATCAAGCCTGAGAATATTCTTTTTGATAAAAGTGGTCGTCTTGTCTTAACAGACTTTGGTATCGCACGGTCAATGGAAGATGATGGCACCCAACTTACCCAGCTTGGCGTCTCTGTCGGAACGCCTGCCTACATGGCGCCGGAACAATTTGAATCGTCAAATGTTGATCATCGAGCTGATCTGTACAGTCTTGGCGTGATGTTGTTCCAAATGCTATCCGGAGAACGGCCATTCAGTGCAGATTCTGCAGCTGCTATGTTATTCAAGCATGCCACCGCAGAGATACCCAGGCTGCCAGAGGCGAGTGCCGATGTTCAACCTCTGATTAATCAACTGATGGCGAAGCAGGTGGGCGGTCGACCGGAGAGCGCCACTGCGGTCATTGCGCAAATTGACAGGCTGCTTGATACAACCGCAGCTAATGATAAAACAGGCTCACCTCTGGTTAGAGCAGATGCTAAAGATGCGGTTCCCCAGAAGGATTCTACTGTTCTTATTGCGGATGCAGATAAGCAGCTTTTGGATGAGTTGAGCGTTTCCGGGCGGCAAACAAACAGAGGAGGTCAATCAGCAGAAGAAGTTGCCCCAGTTGGATCGATCACTACCGGGCCAGCAAAAGACTATCGCCTGGTTTATGCATCAATTGTTATTGTCGCAGTGTTGATTCTAGGTGCAGCAGTATTCTTCGGTTTGAAATCCAGCGACGAAGGTGAGAATGTCGCTGATGGTTCTACTGTTGGTCCTTCCAAAGAAGCTTCTACCAGAACGCCGACAGAAACTTTCATATCCGAGCCCATATCCGAACCCATATCCGAGCCCACAGCCGAACCTGCAGCAGAACCCACAGCAGAACCTCCTCTTCCTGCACCACTAAAACCGAGTTCGTACGATGCGATAGCCGATTCAGGTCCACAAGAGTTTTTTATTGGACGCAACGCTAATCATGAAATTGTGATCGAAGTCGAT
>CAZAZB010000378.1:0-4114 GCA_964489485.1 uncultured Pseudomonadales bacterium
ATCGAACCGACGGGCTGACACTCATCGAGGCGCTGGTGTCGCTCACAATTGTAAGCCTGTTAATGGGGTCAGCGATCCCTTCTTTTACAAATCTTATCGAACGAAATCAAGCCACGACTAACATCAACTGGATCGTTAGCGCTGTTAACTTTACCCGCTATACTGCCGTTGTCAAAAGAACAACAGTGACATTGTGCGCCCCACGATCCGACGATCGTTGCGGCGGAAATTGGCACGATGGACTCATTGTTTTTACGGATCGCAACAAGAATGCAAAAATTGACACCACCGATATTGTCGTAGCCCGCATTCAACCCGCGACTGGAAATGGCACAATTAAATGGCGAGCATTTCGCAATCGACCATTTCTACAAATGACTCAACTAGGATACACAAACTTCCAGAATGGTAATTTTATTTATTGTCCTGAAAATGGAGACACGCGATTAGCGCGGCAAATCGTCATCAATGTCCAGGGACGAAGCCGTGTTGTACATACGAGTAATAAGGAAGGCTTCCCCATCGATCGATATGGCAAAGTACTGAGGTGTTAGAGCTAAGATGTTAGCGTTAAAATTTTGCGTGAAAATGTTAGCCGCTACCCATGTGCGATTGAGCACAAGGGCGCTCCCCGAGGCTTAATTATCTACGCTCGCACCATCGCTGAGCTGACGAATTTTGACTGCAATTCGGGCTGTACCTGTATCACCATAGGTTATTTCGACTTTCATGCCGGGTTGCAACAATTCAAGCGAGCCGCCGTTGAAATCGTACATCTTTACAGTCAGTGGAATCTCGGAAAAAGCGGGTCCAAACCAATACTTGTGTCCACCAACAATTCCGGTCCTGTCAGATAGATCAATGGAATAAATGACCCCTTCATCCACCCGCACGTTCAATGGTCCTTCAATGCCATTCATAATCTCTTCGAATGTTTGATCCTTGGCTACCGCCAGAGGCGATGCCAGGGTGACCACAAATAGCATCACAAGTAATTTACGCATTATCCTCTCCAGTGGAATAGGCCATTAGTCTACAGATTCCAGTCTCTTCCAGGACAATCGACCTGTGTTGTCACCGAAGGAGGTATTGGTTCCAACAATATCGAGTTCCTTGCCAAACTGGGTCACTCGCTTATCACCAATAAAGGTTGCATCCGTTGGGGGAGCCGAGTCCTCCAGAATTCGACCCAGCGCGGTTTGGTTGCTATCAGGGCCCACATCATCCAGCTCGTTAAAGAATCCATCATTATTCAGGTCGAACACTGTCCTGTTATTAAGACAGCCACTACCACCTGTATCCGGGCAAAATGAAAGGGTCGCACCACCTGCCTGGCCAACACAACTATTCTGTGGTCTCGGGAAAACACTATTAACGAATGCTAATCCACCACGGAGCTGAATATTCCGAATCGCCTTCTCACCAGCAAACTCAGGCTCGGAGCCGACAGCCTGGCCAGCTGCAGGCATATCAAGATCAATATACCAACCTTTCTTACTACCTACGACGGTGTAGTCAACATCGTTCGCTGACAGCAATCTGACTCGACCAAGTTCATCAACCACATTGGTATAGACCTGTTCCACTAGCTCCGATTTATCAATCAACTGCGGTCCCAATCGGTCCCAGATCCCATAAATGGATTGGATATTTGGATCCGTTGAATCACTTTCCCGGATGTAGGAACCCGTGCCGAATATCACAATAAAACCTTCATCTTCACTGGGATGAATAATCGCTATCGGCTGGGTTGTAACCGGCTGATCTACCTGCGTTGTTCCATTGTCATACTCTGCTTTGAATATTTTGGTTGTACTCCAATCACTAAAATTACTCGAAGTGATATCGAACCGATAGAAATTACCGAAAAAGTCACCTGCATAAACATAATCGGCAGTACCATTACCATCAACATCAATTGCACGAGGCTCACCTAATCCGTTCGGTACACCATTTTCAACACCAAACCCAGTATCTAGCTTGACGAAGTCCTGTTTGCCGACGCATTCCGAAGGCAGAGATCCATTCAAGGTCACGTTATGAATCATATCTGGATGACACCAGGTACCATCTGAACCGCCATCAAGAAACAGAATAAACAGCTTGGCAATTCCTGATGTACTGTTATATCCATTCCCAGATATCGATATCCATCGTTGATCATTCCCGTCAGGACCGACACCCGTCAGATTGCTCATGGTAAGTGTCGGTACGCTGAAGGAATAGCCCATGTCCTTAACCGGCTGCGGAGGACTCAGTAGATCCTGCCGCTGGCTAACACCATCGGCGGCGGTTAACGGAGTACCGTTCGCAGCGGTCGGGTAAGTATCATCTGCTTCCGTGAATTCCCAGAGCACCACATCACTTGCAGTCGCTTCGTTGAATTTCGTCGGGTCTGTGACATCCAGTGCAAAATAGGCTTTGGCGCCTGCACCATGACCACCTACAAGAAGTGACGTCCACTCTTCTGTGCCATCTCCATCCCGGTCCATAAAGACATCGTTCACAGCAGGTGTCAGGTCGACGAAAAACTTGTGTGAATATTCGAAGTTCAAGAGCTCCGTGATTCTGCGGCTATAAGTCCCTAACATCAAATTGCTGGGCAGGTACGCAAACAGTTCATCTCCAGTGTTGGCATTGAACCCGTGTAACATACCGTCATTTGCCGAGGTATAGACAACATCTTGCCTATCTGTAAATGTCGTTCTAAATGCTGAATATAGATTAGCCCCTTGAGGGAAAGGTTCGGCATCTCGACCAAGGCGCGAAGGTCCACCAATAAATGTCGGCGCTGAGTGTACAATGTCACCTAACCTGCCTTCTGTAACAGGTCGCTCACGGAAGTTACCGGCTGGACGCTCATTGGTGCTGTCACCCCTTAAGTAGTTGACCCGCTGTAATACTTCCAAATCTTTTTGTGCTGAAGGCGCAGATTGATCCGAAATGAACACATCACGCTGGTCACTTGTGATGACCAGGGGACGGAAAGCGATACCGGTCGCCGAATCCGGGTTCCAGGTCATGATCTCACGTTCATCGAATGTCACCAGATCCATGCGTACCGCTGAATTCCATACAGGATCACCAACAGTGCCTTCATCATCAATTGGCTGGGCAACCAGATCACCCGTATTCGTCTTGGTGTTATAAAAGGATCGGAATATCAACGTGTCTTCACGAATCTCCTGAGAGTTAAAACTCACCGCCGATGCAGCGCCACTACCCTGGGCAAACTCTTCAAAAGCAGATATCAGTGCATCGGCGAGCCCTTTAGCATCACCGGCACTCAAGAACTGCCCACGACCATTAACAGCAGCGTGGCGCATATCGTCCACCTTCCGTGCAGACGTCGTCGGACTACCCCAGTTAAAGGACTGGGTGTAATCGGTGGGCACGTCGCCATCAGCGACTTCTCCATTAACACCGAAGCCAACCGTATAGCTTTTCATATGCTGGTGCATGAGTTCATTACTACCATTTTCGAATGCATCCACCGCAGCACCGGCAGTGTCACGCCCACCGGTTGGAACTTCATTGCTTAAACTGCTGTGGAGGTCTCTTTCATAGTAGTGCATTGCCACATCCGCCAGAGTATCGTTGGAAGAACTGGCATAAACACCACCATCAAAATTGGTGTTGCCATCGTCGTCTGGATCTCCAACACCAGGAGAACTACCATTCCATGCACCATCAGAAATTAGCAGCGTGTAATTTTGTTGACAATTTCCCTCTGGGGAGGCCAGGACAGGACAATTGGCATCACCAGGGGAAGAATTGCTATTACTGCCGAATGTGTCACCACTGCGACACTCATAGTGACGACCGGCATTTCTTAAAGCTCTACGGAGTGGAGTGCCGCCACTGGAAATCGTTTGATAGATTGAATCCAATAGAGCAGCCTTGGCACCCGTACGCTCTGATGTATTCATTGATTGGATACGCTGTGTGTTACTGCTGCTGTTTAATTTCGCATAACCAACCCGAATATTTTCTGCCGCTGCAACAACCTTACCCAGGGCAGACTTCGCCGTAAACTCACGATTTCTGGAATAGGTGAACCAGTTAGCAAAGTTTTGTAGTTCCTCTGTATAGGTACAGGTCGTCGCATTGGTGA
>CAZAZB010000379.1:0-4099 GCA_964489485.1 uncultured Pseudomonadales bacterium
TGTACTATCATCACCCATCGATCTTAGCCGGGCTCATCTGTAGAGCCTTCAGCGGATTGAGAGCCTTCAGCGGGTGTAGAGCCTTCAGCGGATTGAGAGCCCTCAGCGGGTAAAGAGCCTTCAGCAGCTTCACCAACCCCGTCAGTTTCTTCAGAATCCGACCCAGTCTCTTCTAATTCCTGAACCGGCGCTATACCCACCAGATGTTCATCGCCCGAAAGATTAATCAAGCGGACACCCTGGGTATTTCTGCCCTGAATAGAGACTTCATCGGTGGTTGTTCTAACCATCGTCCCCTGATCGCTTATGAAAAGCACTTCATCACCCGGAAATATTTGCACTGCGCCCACCATCTCGCCATTACGCTCAGACAGTTTCATGCCGATGACACCCTGGCCACCGCGACCAATCACCGAATAATCTTCAATCAGGCTGCGTTTTCCATAACCATGTTCACTGGCAACCAGCAGCTGACCATCTGATTCAGGAATAATGAGAGAGATAACCCGCTGACCTGGTTTTAGTTTTATTCCCCGAACGCCACGAGCTGTTCGCCCCATCGCGCGGACGTTAGATTCCTTAAATCGGATCACCTTGCCACCACTGCCAAAAAGCATGACGTCTTGTGTACCATCAGTGACTGCTACACCAACCAGCGTATTGTCACCATCCAGTTCGATTGCGATGAGACCCGTGCTGCGTTGGCGGGAAAAATCCATCAAAGGTGTCTTCTTCACTGTGCCATTTGATGTTGCCATAAAAATGAACTGATCTTCCCTGTACTCATGTACTGGGAGCATGGCTGTAATGCGCTCATTTTCTTCGAGGGGCAGAATATTCACCACAGGTCTACCCCGGGCCGTTCTGCTGGCAGAAGGTATCTGGAATACACGCAGCCAGTAAACTTTACCGCGATTGGTAAAGCACAGAATTGTATCGTGCGTATTGGCGACCATTAGGCGCTCAATATAGTCCTCATCTTTCACGCCGCTTGCTGACTTTCCACGACCACCGCGACGTTGCGCCTGATAGGTATCCACGGGTTGTGTTTTTGCGTAACCGCCATTGGATAAGGTAACAACCATATCCTGTTCGGTGATCAGGTCTTCCATGGAAAGATCTTCTTCAGACTCGATGATCTCCGTGAGGCGCTCATCACCGTATTCGTCGCGAATTTCGATCAATTCTTCCTTGATAATTTCCATCAACCGATGGGAGTCGCCAAGGATCTCTAACAATTCTTCAATGGTGTCGATAATTTCCTTGTATTCAGCAAGTAACTTATCCTGTTCCAGACCGGTCAGCCTATTGAGTCGCATCTCCAGAATAGCCTGCGCCTGTTCTGGAGAAAGATAGTAATCACCGCCGGCCTTAAGTCCGTATCGCTCGTCCATATCTTCCGGTTTCGCGGCTTCCGGGCCTGCCTTTTCAAGCATCTGACTGACATTTTCTGACCGCCATGCTCGCGCAAGCAATTTCTCGCGCGCTTCCTGGGCATTGGCAGAACTTTTGATTAACTCAATGACTGGATCGATATTTGATAGCGCGACGGCGAGCCCTTCGAGGATATGCCCCCTCGCCCGGGCGCGCCGGAGTAGATAGACAGTTCGGCGCGTGACGACTTCCCGTCTATGAAGAACGAAACATTCAAGCACCTGTTTCAGATTCAGTATTTTTGGCTCATTGTCGACCAATGCCACAATATTAATGCCGAATACATTCTGCAGTTGTGTCTGGGCATAAAGATTGTTGAGGATGACCTCACCCACTTCGCCGCGCCGAAGCTCAATAACAATACGTGTATCTACCGCTGATTCATCACGCAGTTCGGTGATGCCTTCTATCTTCTTGTCTTTCACCAGCTCGGCAATCTTTTCGATTAGCCGGGCCCGGTTTACCTGATAGGGAATCTCCTTGATGATAATTGTCTGTTTGTTCGTCTTCTCATCTTCAATAATTTCACAGCGGGCACGCAATCTGATCCTGCCGCGACCCGTGCGATAGGCCTGCACGATGCCACCGCGGCCATTAATAATCGCTGCAGTAGGGAAGTCCGGGCCCTTGATGTGTTCCATCAAACCATCAATATCAATGTCTGGATTCTCGATCAAGGCAAGACAGGCTTCGACGACTTCTGTCAGGTTGTGCGGCGGAATGTTTGTTGCCATACCCACAGCGATTCCGCTGGACCCGTTCACCAGAAGATTGGGCACCCTGGCAGGCAATACCACCGGCATCTGCAAGGTACCGTCGTAATTGTCGGTGAAGTCGACGGTTTCCTTGTCCAGATCGGCGAGCAATTCATGGGAGATCTTCTTCATGCGAATTTCGGTGTATCGCATGGCAGCCGCGCTATCTCCATCGAGCGAACCGAAGTTACCCTGCCCGTCTACCAGTGTGTAGCGCATACTGAAATTCTGCGCCATACGAACGATAGTATCGTAGGCTGCTGTATCGCCGTGGGGATGATATTTACCGATGACATCACCAACGATGCGGGCAGATTTCATATAGGGACGGTTGTGGGCATTGTTCAGATCGCTCATGGCGAACAGAACACGACGGTGTACGGGTTTTAATCCATCACGTACATCAGGCAATGCACGCCCAACGATAACACTCATGGCATAGTCGAGGTACGACTGCCGTAGTTCATCTTCAATATTAACGCTGGTTATATCACTGTCGAAATCAGACATGTTTTACTAGTATTTTCCGTTGTACAGGATTCCCCTGCTCACAATCAGACCAACATCAGCATCTACCTTACCCGCTGGATGCCGCCAAATTTTGACGGAACCAAATTTTGACAGAACCAATGGTCGAGAGAATGCAGATTTGATTGGGAATTTAGGGTCACAGAATAAAAAGAAATTATACCACAGCGCGGGACCCCAACGCACTCATTTAGGCCACAATGGACGCTGTTTTTACGCCTTGTATCTTATTGTTTTTATTAGCAAATAGTTCGCAAATTGAGAGGCATCAATAGTACCTATGATGATGGATAATATGCACTTCAATTCGGGGGTATAATGCCTTCCAATTTGGCAACCTTGTCGCCAGGATATGCCAGGTAGATTGGGTTATCGTTTCAGAAATGCGTTTAACCGAATACCGTATCAGGGTTGTTCAACATTCGAATTTGGAGATCGCCAATGAGTGAAGTGACTGGTCAGCAGTCTTCCGATAACACTTCTGCCCACAAAGCGTCGGCAACCGCTAATGTTGACCCAGAGGAAATTGCAAAGTTCGAGCAGATGGCCAGAAAGTGGTGGGACAAGAATAGTGAATTCAAGCCGCTGCACGAGATAAATCCACTGCGACTTTCCTACATTACGGACAGGGTAGATTTAGCCGGCAAGCGGGTACTGGATGTGGGTTGCGGCGGTGGCATTCTGTCTGAGTCGCTCGCCGAACAAGGAGCGGATGTCACGGGTATTGATATGGGTGCAGCGCCACTGAAGGTGGCAAAGCTTCATCAGCATGAATCTAACCTCACGATCGACTATCAACAAATGACTGTTGAGGCCCTGGCTGATTCAGAACCGGAACTGTTTGATGTGATCACCTGCCTTGAGATGCTGGAACATGTGCCAGATCCGGGATCAGTCATTGGCGCTTGCAGGAAATTGCTTAAGCCGGAGGGACATCTGTTTTTATCGACGATAAATCGTAATCCGAAATCTTATCTGTTTGCGGTGATTGGAGCAGAATATGTTTTAAATTTACTGGCGCGGGGGACGCATGATTATGCGAAGTTTATTAAGCCATCGGAGATAACGGGGTGGTTGCGGAAGCATGATTTGGGGGTGAAGGATTTGACAGGGATGACTTATAATCCGGTTACCGGGGTTTATGGGTTGTCGGGGGATGTCGGGGTTAACTATTTAGTTTATGCCAGGGGTTAGCTTTTTTCTCTGACCATACGCCGAGTAATATTTTCAGGTCAATTCACTTCTCCAACACTCCAGATATGTATAGTTTGTCCGTCGATGTGATCAAGGCGGCTCTTGCCGCACCGTCGTAAGACTAGGCGTCCCCACCCATCCATGGGGCCTGACTTTCGGCCGTCCTGGCCTCGAGTCTGCTGCAAGAG
>CAZAZB010000380.1:0-4089 GCA_964489485.1 uncultured Pseudomonadales bacterium
CTGTTGAAATATGCCCGGGCTAAGGTTCGGTGGTGCCTGAATATTCATGGCTGGGCCGAAGACTATTCGCGCCAGGGCAATCGTCCAGAGGAGTTCGTTCATATCGGGTTCTGGTGCACTGGCCATCAAGGTATCCTGCTTTGCCCTGAAATTCTGAATAATGATTTCCTGTATATGTCCAAAAGCCAGATTGGCGTCTCTCAACTGCAGCAGAGATTCAATACGTTCTCGCCGTGTTTCACCAATGCCTATCAAAATACCTGATGTGAAGGGTACGCTCGCTTCCCCCGCCAGACGCAGGGTTTCAAAACGGCGAGCTGGCACTTTATCGGGCGACCCGTAATGTGGCATGCCTTTTTCTGTTAGCCGGTCGGAACCGCTTTCAAGCATGATGCCCATTGAGATAGATACTTTTCGCAACTCTGAAAATTCGTCAGCAGCTAACAAGCCTGGATTGAGATGAGGAAACAACCCGGTCTCGTTAAAAACCATTTCCGCCATATCCCTTAGGTAGGATAGCGTCGAATCCTGTCCAAGCTCCTTTAACCCTTCCCTCGCCGCCTTGTATCTGAGCTCCGGTTTATCACCCAGTGTGAACAACGCTTCTTTGCAACCTGCCTGGGCACCATCTTGCGCAATTTTTAATATTTCATCGGGCGTGAGATAGGGCGCTTTCAGTTTCCTTGGTACCTGGGCAAAGGTACAATAGTGGCAGACGTCACGACATAAGTGAGTCAAGGGGATGAAAACTTTTCTCGAATAGGAAACAGTTGTTTGATGCCCGGTATCACGTAGTTGCGCGGCAACCGCCATCAGTGCTGCGGTATCGGTTGTTTGTGCCAACAAAAGAACTTCGCCGTCTGAAAGCAAGCCACTGTTAGCATTTTCAGCCACACGGCCAGCTTTAGCCAGTAAACCGGCTTTCTCTGATGATTGTTCAAAGTCTGTCATGACCTTTCCTTCTGGCTCGATAGCCATTGCCTGTTTTGTTACTACTTTAGTTACTACTTACTACCCGCCGCTAATCATCGATGGACGAGTTTCAAAAAATCATACGCGGACTAGAGAGGTGGTTCATTACAATCTTCACTACTGCAGTCTCCGCCGAGTTCCCGGGTGTTTATCCCACTTGCCCGGAGATATCGATGGGTATATGACTCAATCTCCGAAGCGGCGAGGACCTCGATAAGTTCAGACAAATCATCCGCTACGTCTATATCTAGACCGATTCCCGGTAGCTTAACAACGACGGGCTCTATACCCCTTTTTCTCGCCACCGCAAGGTGGCGCCTAAAGCTGTCTTCGCCAAATTCAAATGTCATACAGTCGGGCGGCGAACAGATAACGCAATTGGAACCGCCCAGATCACTCGCCGGAACGATGAGGAATTCAGCTTCATCTTGCCTGCCAAACCCCTCTAAAACCACCTCTAGTTCTTCTGCTGTGATCAGAGGAATGTCTCCCGGTAGGAACAGCATGGCATCCGCTCCAGAATTTGCAAGATATTCACCTGTGCTGGTCACCGCAGGAATTAGCCCCGGCTCTGACGGCTCTGCCAGCACGAGCGCACCGTATTGATGGGCAAGATCAGCAACATCAGCATCACTCGTGACTACGATGATGTCCTCAATGAGTGGACAGGCTTCTACTGCGGTTAGAACATCTTCGACCATCACCTGGAACAGCATGCGCCGTTCCATCACATCCAGCACGGGAGCCAGCCTTTGCTTGGCATTATCGAGTTGCTTGATGGGTATCACCGCGGTTGTCTTCACGATTCTGATGTCTCACGGGAAAATTCCAGCACATCCTGGGCCAGATTGATTCGGTCTTGCAGGGTCACCATCATGGTATTGGTCACCAGCGTTGTGAACCCGAGAGATTCAACATCAGACTTCAAATTCTCATCTTGACTATCCAGCACAAAGCCGGTCATTTCTCCCCCATAGTGATCTGCGTAGTGTCGGGCAACAGCCAGAGCGCTCTGGGGCATTCCCAGTTCTTTCATCATTTTTGCAGCTGGGCCTTTAATCGCCTGACCGCCCACAATAGGTGATATGGCAATCATCGGCACACCCGAATGACGGACCGCATCGATAACACCCGGAAGCTTCAATACAGGATCAACACTAACGAAAGGATTAGAGGGGCAGATAATGATCGACGCCAATGATGGATCTTCTATGGCAGAGAGGAACCCCACCGACGGTGAGGCTGATTCCAACCCTTCGAACTCGAAACCCTTCACAACGGGCTGACATCTGTCTCGGACAAAGTAGTGTTGAAAGGCGAGCTTCTCATTTGATGCCGTTACCACAATAGTGGCAACCTTATCGTCTGTCATGGGCAGTAGCGCATGTTGAATACCCAATTTCCTGCACAACTGATCCGTGACGTCACTGAGGTTTTTTCCCTCGGATAATAGTTCAGTACGAACGATATGCGTCGCCAAATCACGATCACCGAGCTGAAACCATGCCTCGCCGCCCAGCCTTTTAAGTGCTTCAATGAAGTTCCAACTTTCGCCTGCCTGACCCCAGCCCAATTCTTTATTACTCAGGTCGGCCAATGTATACATTACAGTGTCGAGATCCGGTGAAATATTCAGCCCAAGGTGCGAAAAATCATCACCGGTATTGGCAACAATGGTAAGCTGCCCAGCGTTCAGAATATGGGACAATCCCAGCGCCAGTTTAGCGCCGCCGACACCGCCAGAAATTGCCAAACAATGTGGGTTTTGATTACTTTGCGCCGGCAGTGACTCGTCTTGTAGGGTCTGGGAGTTTTCCATAAGATTGGCCCTAACGGAACATATCCATTTCTTTCGGACGGATCAGGGGAGCCACGCCGCGCAGAGCTTCCTCTTCCGGTTCTCGTGGTTGATAACCGCGAACGATGACCACCGGTGTTTTTTCATCAGTTTGTCCCATCACAAGGGAGGCACCGGCAGCCATCTCATCCGCTGCGCCAACCTGCGTCACGAGCAATTCCCGGCCATATATATCCGCCTGGCCGATATAATCTTCAAGGGCCGTAAAACCGGCAACACCAATAGAAAGACCGAGACTACCAACTCGCCAGGCCCGCCCGAGTGAATCATTAATAATAACGCCGACATCTATACTATGGCGTGATTTAACCTGATCTTTAAGGTCGGCTGCACTCTTATCCGGATTACGAGGGAGCAACAAACAGAGATCATCATCATCCCCACCCTCGTTGAGAATATTGGATTGATCAATGCCTGCGTTTGCCTGAATGAAGCCCAGTTTCTGTTCGACAATCAGAACGCCTGGGCGTTTGCGAACAACTTCATTTGATTCATCCAAAATGGCCTGAACTTTTCGTGGATCTTTGTCGACTTCAATGGCTAGCTGTTCTGCTTCGCTGGTCGGCGACACTGTCGTTAGATCCAGATACCGGTCTTCGGCTTTTGATACAATCTTCTGGGCAAGAACAATGACATCATCCTGCTTCAATTCATCTCCCATCGACGCCATGCCCGCATCAATTAAGGACAAAATATCATCCCCAGGCTTCACCATGGGAATATTATCAACACCAATGAAAGTTAATTTCATTCTGTCCTGGGCTCGCCCGTAATCACGATCCCTGCCCCTTCGATCTTGTGATGCCGATTAATGGTAATAAGAATAGAAGTCATTGCCTCTGCTGCTGCTGCATTGGCGAGTGGTCCTGCATGCCATCCTTTAAGACCAACTGCCTCGACTAACTTAATGACTGTATCTCGCGCGGCACGCTTGTTTCCGGTGACGAGTACATCACAATCGATGGCATGGTCTTCCTGTAAGTGTTGTGCGCCAACATTTTGAAAAGCAGAAACCACCTGCACGCCATCACCAAGGAATGTTTGTGCCTGCACCGCAGCCGAACCCTGTTCCGGAAGTTGAACAGTGCCTACTTTTGGTGGCATGAGTGGTACGGTCACATCAATCAGGATCTTGCCAGCCATGCCCGGTTTTACTGTTTCAAGGGTACTTAGCTGGTGAGCAAATGGCACGGTCAGCACCACAAGATCTGCCTGTGTCGCAGCATCAAGATTTTCATGGCCGGTCACATTTAAATCGG
>CAZAZB010000381.1:0-4065 GCA_964489485.1 uncultured Pseudomonadales bacterium
TGTTGTTCGAACTGGGGCTGCCGAAAGACCAGCTACTGATGCTGGACTCAAAAGGTGTTATTCAAACGGCACGGGAAGACCTGAGCAAGTACAAGCAGGCATTTGCCGTTGAAACCAATGCACGCAATCTCGCTGATGCGCTACAGGATGCTGATGTCTTTATTGGCGTATCGGGTGCCAACCTGCTCGACCCTGAACTGCTTCCGAGCATGGCGGCCAAGCCGGTGGTCTTTGCCATGGCGAATCCTGATCCAGAGATACTGCCGTCGCGCGCCATTCAGGTTCGGGACGATATCATTATGGCAACGGGGCGTTCTGATTTCCCCAATCAGGTGAACAATGTTCTGTGCTTCCCTTTTATCTTCAGGGGTGCACTAGATGTTCGGGCCAGCGAGATCAATGAGGAAATGAAAATGGCGGCGGTTAAGGCGCTGAGTGAGATAGCCCGTGAACCAGTACCGGCAGAGATTCTTGCTGCTTACCCGGATGTTGACTCCCTGAGCTTCGGTCCGGAATATATTTTGCCAAAACCGATGGATCCCAGGTTGTTCGATCGTATTCCTGCTGCTGTGGCACAAGCAGCGAGAGATACCGGCGTGGCGAGGCTACCCTAAAGTTAGTTCGCCTGATCTGAGGGGTTGATATACCCCTCGGCATGGTCGGTTGCTTCCCCCGCTAGAAATTTATCGCGCTGTTGGTTCAGATACTTCCGAGATTCCTTGTCCATCATGTTGAGGTGTTTTTCATTAATCAACATGGTCTGTTTTTCCTGCCATTGATGCCAGGCTTCTGCTGAGAAATTTTCGTAAATTTCCAATCCTCTGGCGCCAGGGAATGGTGGCGCGTCCAATCCGGGTAATTCCTTATTCAGTAGTTTGCAATCTACGTTACGAGGCATATCGTTATCAATCCTGGCTTGTCTGATCGTTTATATTGGGGTTAGTCTGCGCTATCGGCGGCATTCAGCAGGATAGAAACAGGCCTGGTGAGCCCGATTTCATCTGCTGAGCGTTGAGAATACCACCGCCGACCTTCTTCCTCGACACCTTCCTCGACACCTTCGAGAGATTTCGCCAGTCTAATAAGCGTTGGCGTGATATCCATGTGGAAATGCGTGAAGGTATGACGAAAGGAAGTCAGGGGTTTCTGTTCGAGAATCTGGTTCTGGGGAATGTTGAGTGCCGACAATATATCGGTGACGTCTCCTTCCGGAAAACCCCAGAGACCTCCCCAGAGCCCACTGGGAGGGCGCTGTTGCAGGAGCCATTCCCCCTCTGGATTCTCGATGACCAGCATGGATGTTGGCCGGATCGGCATCTCTTTGCGGGGTTTCTTGGTGGGAAACTGATCAACGCATTGCGTTGTCCAGGCGATGCAATCTTCTGCCAGTGGACATCGCCCGCAATCGGGCGAAGACCGCGTACAAAGCGTTGCACCCAAATCCATAATTGCCTGGGTGTAATTCGCAACACGTTGATCTGGCGTATTCTCTTCGGCAACTCGCCAGAAAGTTTTCGCCACTGCTGCATTTCCCGGCCAGCCTTCAATTGCCAGATGCCGGGCAAGCACGCGTTTTACATTGCCGTCAAGGATCGTTGCTTTGCGATTGGTGCAAATGGCGACGATGGCACCTGCTGTGGATTGCCCAATACCCGGTAGTGTCATCAGGGTTTCAACATCAAGGGGTAACTCGCCGTTAAAGTGCGTGGCGACTTTTATCGCTGCTTTGCGCAAGTTTCGTCCGCGCGCATAGTAACCCAGCCCCGTCCAGTGGTGGAGCACGCTGTCTTCGGTCGAGCCTGCTAATGATTCTATTGAGGGGAAAGCAACAAGGAATCGTTCGAAATACGGAATGACCGTGGTAACCTGTGTTTGTTGCAACATGATTTCTGATATCCAGACCCGATAGGGTGAAATATCTTTTTGCCAGGGAAGGTGAGTTCGACCGTGTTGATCGTACCAGGCTAGTAGTCGCTCTGAGAATGATTGGCTCATGGGTGACGGTTAACGGAAAAGACCTTTCAGCAAACTCTTGATTTGTTCCGGTGCCTTCTCTTCAATCACGTCATTTAGCTTTTTTTGACCCTGTTTTTTTAGCTCCTGCTTCATGATGTCACCCACCAGTTTCTTGATGGAGCGAGTGTCCGGCTTGCAAAGCTCGGCAGGCGGCAAGTCTAGCGAGCCCTTGCATTGGATCGGCCAACCGACGTTGCGTAGTACCGATGGAGGATTGAATACGCTGTCGGTGGATTCAGCCAGGGTGGTGGTCAGATCATAAGTGACCTGGTTGGCAAAATAGTCAACGCCGCCTTTGCCATCGACTGCCAGGTTTTCCAGGTTAAAATTCAACAGTTGATCAGCGAGAATGCCCTTGTTAAAACGGTGTGTGCCATTCATTGTCGTGAAGGGCATCTCGTCGGGCCATTGGCTCATGGTTGATTGCTTGCCGCGGATAGTGTCAACGAGAATTGCCACCTGTTTTATTGGCGCTACATCAAGGGTTCCGTTAGTCACTTCAAACTGACTCAGGCCATCGAGCGATTCAACAAGGTCGCTCATCATTGTGCCCTTGAAGGTGAGTGTCGAGGTCAGATCAATATCACCTGAAAGGGCTTCGAATTCGGTTAACTCAGCAATATCTATATTGTCTATTTTCATTTCGAGAGAGGTGGAAACATCACCCTCTAGTTGTGTTCTGAGATCAAACCGGATGCTGCCGCCATATCCGCCTAGTTGATTGGTTATTCTCAGTTGCTTATTCGCGTTTTGCACATCCAGTTGAAACTCTGAAAAGTGGAAGTTGTTGATGGTGAACCTGGCAATCTTCACGGTTCCGCTGAGGTTGGTCGTTGACAAGAGTTCGAATGGGATGATTTCGCTATCTTCAATTTGTGCGTTAACAGGCCGGGGAGTGGAGTGGCTTTGTCGGCCCTGTTTGTTATTGTGCTTTGTGCCAGCAGGTTGGGGTTCAGTTGCTTTAGGCGTCAGAAAATCATTGGCATTCAGGTCATCAATCACAAGGTCGAATGTCAGCGCGGTCTTCTCTGCCAGTTGCGCAGCGAAGGAGCCAGTAAAGGCTGTACTGTTCAGGGTTCCGTCGAGCGCAGAGATGTTAAGCGTTGTGGTGTCGCCTGCCGTTTCAATTTCTCCCGTCAGTGTCGTGGTGATATTGATGTCCGGAGAATCTGGCATCGTCGTGGTTGCCGTCAGTGAAAGATTTGCAAATGCCAATCGTGCGTTGGCACCAGTGAGATCGAACTGTCCGGCACTGGTGCCTGCCATGGATATCTGATTCGTTGTGTCTTCAACACGAAAGCCGACATCGAAGTTAACGGGTGTGTCGGGCTCAATGCTATTGGCCGTAAAGGATTGGATATGCGCCAGGTACTTGTCACCCGTTGACTCATCCTGATAATCAACAGTGATATCGCTCAGGTCAATGGATGAGATATGTAGGTCAATGGACCTGTTGTCAGATTGCTGGACTTGCGATCCGTCCTTTGACCCAGGTGAGTTGACGGACGGCAAGGCAGGAGCGGGTTTTTTTGTTCCGACTTCCCAGTTTCCCTTGCCTTGTTTGTCTATCACGAGCCCCAGTATTAACCCGCGAATGGAAATACCTCGGATGCCCAGAGACTGGTTGCCTTGTAGAAGCGGCATGAGATCCAGGTCGATTGATGCCTGTTTCAGCGTCATCAGCGTCGTATTTGTATCGGGTGCGCGAACAGTGACTTCCTCAATATCGAGCGCAATGGGTGGCCAATAACGCCAGGACACGTCACCTTCAATGTCTACGAGATAGTCGCTACTCTCGTTTATGGCGATGAGCAGCTGATCACGGAAGACCTCAGGGTTTGCCAGAATTGTCGCAACTGTCGCTGCTATCAAGAGTGGTATGGCCAGCACAATGGCGATAATGATGAATGGGCGACGCATCGTCAGGCTCAACTGTTTTGAATCAAGGGTTAGATGCTTTTGTTCGTGCAAGGTTCTGCCGGGCATAATCGCAGAGGACTCGCACAATACCCCGGGTGACTTCCTTGCTCCCTGCCATCAGTTCATAAA
>CAZAZB010000382.1:0-4056 GCA_964489485.1 uncultured Pseudomonadales bacterium
GACGTGTGCTCTTCCGATCTGTCCTTGAGTTCTTTCTTCTCTAGATGCTGCAGAAATTTGCTGTAGGGGATTTCTAATTGGCGCTGTTGTTCACTGGATTGCCAAAACCAATACGAACCTAGCAGAAATATCAGATAATTCCCGATGTTAAAGCCGGGCTGTTCCCAGAACCGTCTTGGATTAGGTCTGTTAATTTCCAGATCAGGTTTTTTATCACCTAATCCAAAACTTCTTTTTTGTGGACTTGCCATTGCAGTAATCCATTTAAGCTAGCGTAATAACTCAGATGATCATCTCACCATGACTGGTGTAAAGCCAGACCAGACGGCTTCTGCGTTAAAATACAAGAGAGGGAAAGATGCAGGACTATTACCTGAAGCGGGTGTTCGTGAGCGACTCTGTCATCAAAGAGGGATCGACAATCGCGATGATGCGGGGCTCCTGTTTGCTATGGGAGAATATTGCGCCGGTGCACTTTCAATTATTCCTAATCAACTCTCATCTGAAAACAAACCACCTCCCTTTGACATCGGAGGATGTCTCTAAGCTTGCCAGCTCTCACGGAACGATAATTCTGTTCTGCAAAAGATGGACGTACGCCTTTTCTCCGTATCGAACGCTATGACCGCTGGCGAGATGAATTGAATGACAACGTCAATCGATTCCACCAGGAAGATCTGCTACAGGCAATCGGCGAACCGACTGCACTAAAGTATGAGAGCGACGGTGGCCCGTCTCTTTCTCGTATAGCATCCGTCATTCGGGAAAAGGTTGCTGAACCCGCTGATGCCATTCTCCATCTTCGTGATTGGCAAATGTTTAATTACCTGGTGGGCAATTGGGATGGGCATGCAAAAAACCTTGCATTGTTATATGGACAAGATGGCTCAGCTTCGAAGTTCGCCCCTTTTTATGATTTGGTGGCAATCGAATTTTTTAATGTAATTAGCCCGGGACAATGGGCCAGGAAACTTGCATTCAAGATTGGCCAGCATGATACTCCAGAAGAAATCGGGCGTGAAGATTGGATACATTTCGCAGACGACCTGGGAATTCCTGGGACACCGACAATTAATCGACTTAATGATCTGGCTAAACACCTTCCTGATATTGCCAGGGAATCGAGGGTCACTTTTGCTGCAGAGCATGGCGACAAAGCTGTTTATGGAAAATTCGAGAGGTACATTCTAAAGCGTTGTAAGTGGGTTTCGAAACAGTTGAACAGCAAGAGCAAGAAAGGCAGGTAACACAAATATCAATGGCGTCAAATAGGCACTGTCCAATATCCATGAGGTGTGAAACATCCGCCAACAGAATCTGATTAGTATTGAAACATCGACAATGTCGCTATCGTGAACTGTCATTCATGCTGGCTGATTCTCTATCTTTTCAGCACTTCGCCCGTATTGATCCTTTCAGTGTTCCCGGGAAATCGACATTTCATGCACAATATCATTGGCTTATCTCATGCCGTTAGTTCAACTCTGTTATAGGTGTGCGCTAAGTGTATTCAATCGATAGATCTCATTACTGTTCTAAGAAATTCTATTGTTTCTTCTTCCTGGTTTTCAGATTCATTCGGTGTCGTACCATAGGTTCGATTTGCTGATAGTTTGACGATGACAGCATCACGGGAAGGTTCAACATAAATAAATTGGTTGTACACGCCTATCGCTGAAAACTCACCAGTATCCCCCTTGGGTATCCACCACTGATAACCATAACCAAAGGGGAAAACATGCCCACCAACTACAACCTTCCCTGGCTGAAGATGGGCTGCATCGGACCTTATAGAGGATTTAACCCATTCTCTTGGAACAAGTTGCTTACCGCCCCAAACACCCTGGTTGCGAAATAGTTCACCAATCTTCGCAAAATCACGAGCCGTCATATTGAGGCCGCCGAGGGCCATTTCCATTCCTTCGCTGTCTAGAAGCCAATAACTTGGAAATTCCACGCCAAGCGGTTAGCAGAGTTTTTCTTGCATATAATCTGCTAACGAATGTCCAGTAGCTGCTACCAATAACATACCCAAAACTTGTGTATCTGCTGAGTTGTATTGACAAAAAGTTCCAGGTTCCGTTGCCTGCTCTATTTTGTTGACAAAGTCTGACAAGGAACCCTTGCCTGCCATCACCGCTCCTAGTCGATGAATATCTGACCCCTGATCACTATAGTCTTCATTCCAACGCGCGCCTGAAGACATTTGTAAAATATCTTTAATCGCAACATCAGCATAAGCAGAGTTGGAAAGTATGGGTAGGTATTTTGTTATCGGTTCAGATATCGATCCGATCAGTTTTTCTTCAATCGCAATCCCGATAAGAGCAGAGACAAAACTCTTGGCGACGGACCAGGATACCCATCTAACATCTCGCCCACCCGTCAGAAAATATTCTTCGAACCTGATCACCCCATTTTTTAGTACAAGTAGTGCGCTTGTATCAGTACCAGTAAGAAATGTCTGTGATGACTTGTTTTTCCCCTGAAAACTGTACTCTTCTGGTAATTGTATTAGTCGCCCTTCCGGAAATGGGTGTGGTGAAGTTGATGCCGCCATCTCTCGAATGGGGAACAATTCATCCATGTGGGGAAAGTTTTCGTCTTGGGGTTCCCCGACATATAAGTTAAGTGCCATAAGGTCTCCAATTATTATGTAAGGTCGATCAAACCCAATTGTTGATAAAGTGCGAAGTGGTCACTAAGGCCGCGTTGCTCTACGATTTTTCCATTCCTCACGCGGGCAATTGTCACATCCTTGAACTCTACAGATTTGCCCGTTGGAGGGAGATCTGGCAATGGGCCCGTGTGTGTTCCTTTAATCGTTAAACGGACAATGACCAGGTCGTCTGCGACGATGAGTTCATCGATGTGCTCATGATAGTCAGGAAATGAGCTACGGATACCCGCTGCCAAATCGTGAATGCCCTGAAGACCTGACCCCCAATCGGTGCGGGGGTAGTCGGCTTCAAAGTCCGCATCGTAGAACTCGCCAATTCGCTCTAGATCTCCCTCGCTCCAGATCACCCGACAAGCATCCCTTACAACTTGTTCGTTTGTCATTTCCTTAATTGCTCTCTAATTCGATGTTCAATATAATATGTCAAGTGTATTAATTATGTCAAGTGTACTATAAAAGGAGCCTGTGCTAGTTTAAAGCCCAGATGAAGGTAATAGGAAGAAGGACACAATATCCGGTGAATAATCAGCCCAAGAGAGAGGCGCAACAAAGGCGGCGCTCAGAGAAAGGAGAGACTTCTGCTTATGGGATTCTGCTTGCTGCTGAAGCATTACTAATTGATGAGGGATACCACAATTTTTCTCTGCGGAAAGTCGCAACGAGAGCGAATCAGACGCTCGGCAGCCTTCAATACTATTACCCAAGCAAAGACATCCTGGTCAAGGCGATGCTCGACAATTACATTCAGCGTTATCTAGATATGTTTGAGCGCATCCGCACAAGTGCTGGTGATGACCCGAAACGACAGTTCAAGGCCCTGGTAAGGGGGATTGTTCTGGATCTGAATTCGAAAACGACAACAGTGTTCTTCCCTGAAATATGGTCCATGGCCAATCATGATGAGCATGCAAGTGACTTTATGGATGCCATGTATGGGCGTTACAGAGATGTTTTGGTTGATGTGTATTAGCGCTGTTCCGTGAATTGGAAAATGTGGCATTGGTTGAGAACTTTGATCAATTTAAAGCTGATTTGCTAGTGGTGCGAAGTGTCAGTGATCCAAACCGTATCAATGCGGTTATTCCGCCGGACGTGGTCAATCAATTCCGCGTCTTTGCCGCTGCTGTTCAGTTTCGTTTATAAGCCATTTAATCAATATTTAAGGAGCATTTGTTATGTCTCAAATTACAGGTCGTGCGTTTATTCGTGTTAACGGCAGTCAACTTAAAAGCCGTCCCGGTGCCACGTTAAAACTAGGCGGGTTTAACCGAAATGTGGTCAATGGTGATGATGGCCCGCATGGTTACACTGAAGAAGTGGTTAACCCTGAAATTAGCTGCACCATTAGCCATGATAAAAATACCAGCTTAACTGAA
>CAZAZB010000383.1:0-1822 GCA_964489485.1 uncultured Pseudomonadales bacterium
ATTCCCCGGCATTGAGGAAGATATAAAATGATGGGTCAACCGTTAACTGATCGCCGAAGGGGGTGATGCCGATGTCATTACCCGTCAGCAGGACCAGGTTGGCAACCGATAAGATATCCCCTTCAGCATCAGTTGCGGTTTGCAGCAAGTCAATCGTGAAAATAGCATCACTTTCGATTGCATTGCTGTTGATGGCCTGGGTCTGCGGCGCATCGTTAATGCCATTGATTGTGATGGTCGCAGTCTGCTGTGCGCTTAAACCGGTACTATCAGTCGCATCGTAGTTGAGGGTGATTACTTCTACATCTGAACCGCCCAGAAAATTATAGGCATTGGGATCGACAATCGCGTTATTGCCTTGAATGGTGATACCCGTGGTATTGCCGGACGTTGTCAGGTTCGCGATTGTTAGAAAATCGTTGGTGTCCGGATCGGTGACATTCGTTGTGAGGTCTTGGGTAATCGTGCCATTGTCTTCCGTCAGAGTCCGGGCAATAGGCGCGCTAACAATGGGTGCATCCGCGACGCCAGCAATTTTAACCGTGAAGGTACCTGTACTGGTCAGACCTTGCGTATCCTCGACGGTGAAGCCAAAGGTATCAGTTGCGAATTCACCCTGATTCAGGAACTGGAACACTCCTAACGGATCATAGAAGACACTGCCAAGAAACACATTGCCGAGTGTATTTGTGCTATCGAGAGTCGTTACAACAAGACTCTGGCTGTCATCGACAATCGTTGAAAGAACATCCAGCTGTATAGGTCCGCCGCTTGCATCGATGACGGGTTCTGATCCGATTGGGTTCGGTACGATAATTGGGGGGTCGTTTATACCGGTGACTTCAACTGTGACAGTCCCTTCACTTGTCAGGCTTCCGTCGGACACTGTATAGATGATCTGCTCTTGTCTGACTTCGTTTTCCGCAAGATCGTCTGCCGTAATGTAATTAATGGTCTGGCCATCCGTTGAAATCGTGGCGCTACCACCGCCGATAACATTGACCGCGACGATTGAAAGGTTGTGACCTTCCGGGTCGGTGTCATTAGAAAGGGGACTGATGGCGATCGACGTGCCTTCATCCGTGTTGTCAGTATCATCGATGGGTTCCGGTGGATCATTGCGACCTTGAACAACAATGCTAAGTGTCGCCTCGGCATTTTCACCTTGCGAATCTTCAATCTGATAAGAGAACTGTGTGGTAAGTGTCTCGCCTTCATCCAGTGCATTCAGTTGAATTGAACTGCTCGCCAGAAAATTGAAGCCGCCATCTACCTCCAGTACCAATGGCGCGTCATCGTCAGACAGTCTTTCTGCATTGGTAATGGTCAGGGTGTCATTAGCGTCGGGGTCAATATCATTGGCGAGGATGCCCAGAGAGGCGTCAACCGTCAGTATGTCATCTTCTGTTGTTATATAGCTGTCGTCGTTGGCTGTCGGTGGGTCGTTCTCGCCTGTGATCGTCACTGTTACTGTTGCGGAGTCGGATAAGGAACCGGATTCTATCGTGTAGGTGAATGTATCGGTGGCCGTTTCATCCTGCCCTAACGAATTCGATAGTTCGCCATCCGCGGTATAGATCAGTGATTGTTCCTGGGCATCAAATGTGACCGTGCCCAGCGTATTTGTTGTATTAACTGCGGTTATCCTGATCTCTGAATCGGAATCCTGATCAGTATCGTTGCCGAGAATATCTCCTGCGATGTCTTCAGATTCGCCTTCATTGATTTCAAGTGAATCATCTGCTGCAACCGGTGCATTGTCTGGTGGCGGGAGTTCTACGGCAGGTACATCTGTCGGCGGAGGTGCGTCTATGGGCGGGGG
>CAZAZB010000383.1:1922-4055 GCA_964489485.1 uncultured Pseudomonadales bacterium
GCGGGAGTTCTACGGCAGGTACATCTGTCGGCGGAGGTGCGTCTATGGGCGGGGGAGCGTCATTCGGACCCTGGTCACCACCATCTGAACCAAATTCACCTTCATCAATACCTTCTGCAAATGAGTTGATGGGGTCGGCAGGATTGTTAGTCGGTTGATCAGAGCTGTTTTCATTAGAACCGTCATCAGAGCTACTGTCATCAGAGCTACCGTCGTCAGAACCTTCATCAGAGCTACCTTCGTTAGAACCATCGTCTGAGTTACCATCATCCGCGCCATCTTCCTCAGAAGTGTCATCTTCCTGCTCAGCTTCGTCGTTTTCGGCATCTTCTGCGTCTTCATCTCCGGCAGCGGCCTCTTCAGAGTTGCCTTCTTCAGAGCCCCCTTCTTCTGCATCATTGGTTGCGTCTTCTCCGGTGGAGGCGTCATCTTCGCCCTCATTGCCAGTATCGTTTCCGCTATCATCTTCACCAGCATCATCATCGGCAGGAGCAGCAGGTAGTGCATCCTGCACCATGGACAGTTGTTGGGCATTTGCCGCCGATGTGAATTCAGGATTGCCGCCCAATACGATGACCGCGGTATTACCCGAGACTTCCAGCGTAACCGGGTTACTGCCGTTGATATCCGTAATTGTCAGAATACCAGAGGTGTGGATGACAATTGTTTCACCAGAAGATGGATCAATTGCGCCTTCCAGTTCACTACCGCGTATGCCAATAACTGCAGAGGGTGTTGTTATCTTCGAGTGATCGTAACGTTTCCCAGCGAATTCACCAATTTTACCGCTTTTAAAGCGAAAGCTTCCCTTAAAGACATAGGCATCGAAACTGCCGGTTTTCGCGATGGGGTCGTAGCTGTAGTCACGCAGGGTTGCACGGCTGTTCTTCCCCAGGGTGAAGTAGGTGCCGTCGATCATTTTCGCGCGAAGAAACCCTCGCCCCTCTATGACCAGTTCGTCTCCCTCATAAAGCTGGTCATCCCTTGTCAGTGGTATTTTATTGCCACTGCTATCTATCCGAAACACCTTGCCAAATGCGCTCTTAATATCGCCAACGTATTCTGGGGGCGCACCGCCCGAAGCCGGACCTGCAAAAAGAACATCTTCAAATGGCAAATGCAGGAGCGCTGCCACCATTTCCGGCGACATGCCTATGCCTTCAGATATAATTAGAGTAGGCGGAGGATGAAACGAAAAGTAGTCCGCAATGACCAGTTCAGTGCCATCGGCACCGGTGATCACCAGATCAAATCCTAGTCGCGAATAAGTTCCACCAAACAGCAGTTCAGCGTCTTCAACCAGTATTTCAGGTGCATGATTTGCCATGACCAAATGTGCTCCGATCGCCCAGAAATCGAACCGGCTCCTATTGGGTTGCCAAAAGGATTTTTTGTTGTAGAGCCGTATCTAAAAAGTATAGAAGTTTGCCTGTCCAATCAAGGAGATTCTCCTCAAAGGTGTTACAAACCGGGGTCTATTTTGTAGCAGATTGTAAGGATTATCAGGGTTATCATCTCCAGAGCTTTGGCTCGACCGGATGCGGGTTCCCAGTACGCATGGATTTCATGTGCAGGCGGCACGGATTCAGGGGGCTGTAGGCGCGATTAACAATGGAAAAGGCATCACATAGGATAAGGTCTGAATCAAAAGCGCCGCTAGATGATGCGCTACTAATGTTTATTAGAATATACTAATATATTGGCTGATTATACGGATGTCTCGAGGATTAATATGGCGAATGACGATTGCATGACATTTCAGCAGCGAAGCCTGTTTCAGCAAGGCTACCAGCGGTATAGCCCCGATGAATTGAAACAGCTGGAGTGGGGCCTTCGATTTACACCGGCCGCCTGTTCATTGATTGCGGCCTATGGTCTCTATACGCAACAGCCCGCCGTACTGTTTTCGGTAGCGGTGCTGGGCTTCTGGGCATTCTTCTTCCCGGCAGCCCATCCCATGGATCTTTTTTATAACCATCTGCTACGTCACCCATTCAAGGCCGTAAAGCTGCCAGAAAACCCGTTTCAACGTCGACTCGCCTGCTTATCTGCCGGTGTGATGAATCTAGCCGCAGGCATCTTGTTTCTTGCGAGTTTTCCCATTGCTGCACTTGCGGTCGGTATTACGTTGCT
>CAZAZB010000384.1:0-4017 GCA_964489485.1 uncultured Pseudomonadales bacterium
CTCGATGAATTCTGTGCTGAGAATGCCTGTATGGCATCAGAAATATCCAGAGGTGAGAAGAATTAGAGATGCCGTATTAGAAAAAAGAATGGCGTTAATGTCGAGCGGGAATTGGCAAATTATGATTAAACCTGGCTCATGAGGTCTTCAATAAAATAAGCGGCAAGCTCATGGCGGCCTGCCGTACCCGATTTGGCGTAGATACCTGTTGCCTGAAGGCGAACTGTCTTTTCTTTGACCTGGCGGGCCTCAGCGATCTCTTTCATGGACAAACCCTTAATCAGCAAGAGTGCTACTTCGTTTTCCGAAGGCGTCAATTTCCATTCAATGAACTGATTTGCGATGAACGATGCCATCTCACCGGCAAGTCTCGCCGTTTTGGCCCGCTCCAGGCCTATTTCCTTACTGAGTGAAACAATGCGTCTCAGTTCAACAAATAAAACCAGCGAAATCGCCAGCGAAACCACCAACTCAACGAGGATGTGCAATCCACTGTCGCCGCCACTGGCCAGATCAGAAATGATGTCATAGGCAAAAAATGCCACTGCGGCAATGAGTACCCCTGCTGGTAGATATTGCCCAAGGAACCCCTGATTAAGTCCTATTTTCGCCGATACGGCGTTAGCGCCCCTCAAGAAAACCTCGCGAATTTAAGGCATATTCGCGATTTTTCTTTCGATGCGCTGCCTTGTCTTGACAAAAATATACCCTTAATCAGAGGTTCCTTAATAGCCTTCATTCGTTTACTTGTCACTCCTGGATCACTACCCTTTAAATTTGAACATCCTTCCCCACACTGGACGCCCGGCCAATGAATGCATCACAACAGCGCCAACATGCAATAGTAGATATGCAGGGATCAAGGACTCGCCTAGCTCGTGAAGCTCTTCAAGTATCTCAAAGACCTCTGTTTCCTGACCTATTATATAGAGTCCGGTGCCAGTAACACCCATCCAGAGGAATATGAACAGTCCAAAAGCCTGGACGGTGCCTGCCAGCCCCTGATGTTTGTCCCGGGAGGGTAGTTTCATCAACAAGAGCTGCTTGATGTCATCGAGAACCCGCTTCCACTGAGCCGCCGAAAAGAAGGACCAATCTCTGAAGGACACACCCTGGACATTAGCTAATCCAGATCCCACGCGAACCAGTATAAATGCCGTTAAGGAAAGACCCAAATAGGCATGAAGCAAGTAACCGAGGGACGCGAACCCATCTTCTGCCAGCTCGCCGGTGGCGAAAGCGGCTATACCAAAGGCTGCCAATCCGAGGTGGAGGAATTTCGCCAATTTCGTATAGGCCGATTTCGTATCAGTAGGTTCACTGGTCATCTTCTTGCTCCAAAGCATCATGAGACAACCAATTTATAGACGCCTGTTCTGTGTGGCATCAGGCATATATCCTCTTTATGTCGGTTTAGGGCATATGTCCTGGCAGTATTGGAGTTGCTCTGCTGATATTTGGACCTATACTGGAGCCCCTGAAATTGCATAGAGAACACCATGTCTGAATCCACAACCTACACACCGCCAACAGTCTGGGAATGGGATGAAGAGAATGGCGGCAAATTCAGCAATATCAATCGCCCGACAGCTGGCACTACCCACGAAAAAGAACTGCCTGTCGGCGAGCATCCTCTTCAACTCTATTCGCTGGCAACACCCAATGGTGTGAAAGTGACCATCATGTTGGAAGAGCTGTTGGCACTCGGCAAAGAAGATGCCGAGTATGATGCATATCTGATCAACATCGGTGACGGCGACCAATTTGGTAGCGATTTTGTTGCCATTAACCCTAATTCAAAAATACCAGCCCTTCTGGACAGAAGCACTTCTCCGCCCACCAGAATTTTTGAATCCGGTGCCATGCTCGTCTATCTTGCAGAAAAATATGGGGCGTTTATCCCGGACGATCCATCAGCGCGAGCCGAATGTTTGTCCTGGCTCTTCTGGCAAATGGGCAGTGCTCCCTACCTTGGCGGCGGTTTTGGTCATTTTTATGCCTATGCACCAGAAAAATTTGAGTACCCCATCAACCGTTATACGATGGAGGTTAAACGGCAACTGGATGTGCTCGATCAGAATCTTGCCAGCCGGAAATACCTCTGTGGGGATGACTACAATATTGCAGACATGGCTGTTTATCCCTGGTATGGCGCTCTGGTTTTGCACAACATTTATAGCGCAGCTGAATTTCTTGATGTCACAACTTACAAGCATGTCATTCGTTGGGCGAAGGAAATCGAAGAGCGCCCTGCTGTCTCTCGCGGTCGTCGCGTTAACAGAAGCTGGGGTGCTGAGGAACTACGAGTACCTGAACGGCACAGTGCCAGCGATTTCGGCTAGGCGTCTACCCAACCCAGGCCGAGTAACCCTTCGATAAAAACCTGCCCAAGTGCCGGGTCAATTTCACCTAGCTGTTCCAAGGTGAAATCAGGGACTGCCTTTTTGAAGTCACGCATCGCGTCGACGGCTGCTTCTTTCTGGTCAAGGTTTGATAAAGACAGGGTTCTGAATAGATGAGGCCACATATAGTCACCCTGCAGTAGAATCGACCGATTGGCGCGTTCAAGTGCCTGATCGAATTCACCGAGAAAAAAGTAACAAGCTCCTTGTTGGTTCACCTGTTCCGCCATAAAGGGATCCCTGGGGCTCAGTCGTTGTGCCTTCGCATATTCTTCCAGCGCCTCGCGGAACTTCCCGCTACTGAACAATGCGAAGGCAAGATTAGCGTGGACCCTGGCGCTGGCCGGGCACATTTGTTTCGCCTGTTGTGCAAATTGCAAGGCTTCACTCTGACGATTTCGCATAATCAGGTGACCTGTCATCGCGGCATACCCAAGAGAATATTGCGGATCCATCTGTACAGCGAGTGTGGCAAGCTCAAAACCTTTGATTCGTTTTTCATTTGCCCCGGATTCTGTGATTTGTCCTCGATGGTGCAGCAGGAAATACAAATTGAGAATGGCAAGACCGGCAACCGGTTGTACAAAGTCTGCATCCGCTGCTCTGGCCTGCTCCCAGAACTCTGCCGCTTTGCTAAAACCCTCATAGGTCATCTTGTAGTATTCTGCCTGCCCTCTTAAATAAAGGTCCCACGCTGCCATGTCTTTCGGGTTTAGCTGTGTGACCCGCCTGGATTCCTGGACAAATATTTCTGGCTCAATCGCGCTCACAATCTCAATGGCAATTCGATTCTGTAGTTCGAATACATCTTCAGTAACGCCATCAAACTGGTTTGCCCAGGCTTGCATACCACTATTGGCATCCACCAGCTGTGCATTAATTCTGACCCTGTCACCTGCTCGCCGAACACCGCCCATGATCACATAATCCGCACCCAGGTCCCTGGCCGCGATTCTTGGATCGGTATTGTCGCGATACTGCCGGGTTGAGTCAGATGAGATAATCGAAAACAACGAAAGTCCTTGCAAACCAAACACCAATTCATCTGTTAGGCCCGAGGCGAAATATTCATCATCGGGATTGGGCGAATTATTCTTAAAAGGCAGAACTGCAAGCGTTGTACGTTCATGACCACCTGAGACAAGAGGCTTATCGACAGTCGACACTGCAATAGAGGCCGCCCGTTTGGATTCATCAGTGATGCCCAGCATTTTCTCTGTGGAGTTCAACAATTTTGATTGGAAACTGGCAGGCGACAAATCTTGCCGAATAATGGCTTGCTGATGACCCAACGCTAGCTTCAATCCGCCGGGTAGATCCGTTGGTTGTTCAGAGACAATCAGAACTGGCTTTTTCAATCCTATCGCATAATGAATTTCATTGATGACATTCGGAGACGCAATGGCGAAATCTGAAGCAAAAAAAATGACACCCTTGCTCGAATCAATAAAGGATGCCAACTCATCTGCCCAACTGGAGCCGCCCTCAATCCCCTCGTCGTACCATAGATTGATACCGCCGTTCTTGATCTGTTCAATCTCAGGATATACCCAGACCGAGTCTGCGTGGGCATAACTGACAAATAAATAATCATCCTCACCTTTGTAGGCCGGAA
>CAZAZB010000385.1:0-4010 GCA_964489485.1 uncultured Pseudomonadales bacterium
CAGCAACAGAATCGGTGCGGCTATCACAATTAGCCAATAGAATGGTGTCCAGAACAAGCCAAGGATAAATACGCCAGCCGGAACAAGAAATAGCAACCAGATAAATATTTGACGTACTGTCATTATGGATCCTCACCTTGGGTCGAGTTATCTTTAAGATGCCGGATCTAAGGAACCTCTGATTAAGTCCTATTTTTGCCATTAATCAGAGCTTCCCTAACAATCTGGACATCAATATTAACAAAGGCAACGACATTACACCTGATGGAGTAACGCCTTTTGTTGCAATACCTGTCTGAATAAGACCTGCTTCTACCAGACTATCGTTCAACGATCACCAGATCAAATCGAGTCTTTCCAAGCCATGAAAATGGTACTTGTCCGCAAAGACTGGATTACCAGCAAGCGCCAGTTTAGGTAACCGTCTAAATAAAACTGGCAGCGCAACCTCAAGCTCCAGGCGCGCAAGTGGAGCGCCAACACAAAAATGAATACCGGCACCAAATGTCACATGTCCGGCGCCACCTCTTACAGGGTCAAACTGATGAGGAGACTCGAACTTTGCAGGATCGCGATTGGCAGAACCGAGCATCAATCCAACAGTATCGCCGCGCAAATAGTCTCGATCAAGATAGGTTAGATCCTCCAGGGCATATCTGGTAAACATGTGAAGCGGTGGATCAAATCGAAGACTCTCTTCCACTAGTGCCCTGGTATTCTCTGTTGAAGATAGCCAGCGCTGCACATCAATATTACTGGATAAAATATTCTTTACACCATTACCAATACCATGCACCGTCGCTTCATGACCTGCATTGAGCAATAGGATGCAAGTGGCGACCAACTCTTCCACATTGAGCTTTTCACCTTCTTCTTCAACCCGTATGAGCTCAGTTAACAAATCATCAGCTGGCAACTTTTTCTTCGAGGTAATTTCAGCAGTAATGTATGCCTCAAATTCTTCCGCGGCGGCATTGGCCTCTTGTTCAACCACCTCATCCCGCCCATGTTCATAGATGGCAACCATCTTGTGGGACCAGACCAATAGCTGGTTCGCCATTTCTTTTGGAACACCCAACAACTCACAGATCACAACAACAGGTATAATTTCTGCGTATGAAGAGAGTAAATTGACTTCGCCATCGCCCTCAAAATCATCAATGAGTTCATTTGCCAATTGCTCAATGCGCGATCTCTGCCTTTCGACTTGCCGTGAAACAAAAGCGCGGTTAACCAATCGCCTCAGCCGTGTATGTGCAGGCGGCTCAAGTTCCAGAAGTGAATTTTTCTCAAATCGATCTAATGCTCTACTTCCTGTTCGTTCCTCTACCTTACAGCCAAACCGACGATCCCGTAGCAGTTCGTTGACCTCCACATATCCTGGGTAGCATTGATGTCCATAGTTATTCCAATAAAAACTCGTACCGGAAGCACGCATTTCATCATAGAAAGGATAAGGGTCCTGATAGAATTCAGGATCGCTTGGATCGATTGAAAAATTCACCTGCCACCTATATTTATATGCGACCTAAATTTATGTGCGCCCTAAGAAAATAGACGACCAAAAAAGCCCTTATTCAGCTTTTTCTCACAGCTTTTTAATTGTTGTTCATACATTCTGGAGCGGCTGGACACTTTCTTGGCTACATCCATTAGCCATTTCTTTTTCTTGTAGCTACGCTTTTTAAAACCACCCTGGCCTTCATGATAGGCAAGATAAAGGTGATAGGCATCATCTTTTTTGATCCTGTTTTTTCGCTGACTTTGATCGTTGTACCAACCAATAAAGTCCATCGCATCGGAAAAATCATTTCGATCCGCACCCCATTTGCCGGTGGATTTCTTGTACGCGCTCCATGTTTCATTTGTTGCCTGGGCATAACCATAGGCACTTGCAGGTCTAGGTCCGGGAATTACCCAGAGTATCTTTTTTCTCGGTGGTTTCGCTTTTGCTTGAAACTTCGATTCCTGATGAACAAATGCCATCATAACGGGAATGGAGGTACCCCATCGTCGGGATGACTTTCTTGCCTGTTTGTACCACTTGGTTTTTTCGGCAAAAATATCGCAAATATTATTCAGCTCCTCAGGTGGAGCTGATGTACAGCTCGTCAACAGAATAACAAGTGATACTAATATGATATTTTTTAATCTCACTCTCACCTTACCGATAGGTCGAATCAAATCAAGAATCGCCATTTCAGGCACCGTTTTCTTCAAGCAGTTTAATCAAATCTTCCTCTGACAACACACTAACACCCAGGTCCTCAGCCTTTTCTAGCTTGGAACCCGCAGCATCGCCAGCAACCACATAAGATGTGTTTTTCGAAACCGAACCCGACACCTTGGCGCCTAGAGATTGCAGCCTCATTTTCGCCTCACTTCGTGTGAGCGAGCTCAATGTCCCCGTCAGAACCCATGTTTCACCTTGTAATTTTTCTGGATCTACCGCCAATATTTCTTGCTTCCAGTGTAATCCAGCGGTTACTAATGACTCGATCACCTTCAGGTTATTCTGTTGCTGGAAAAAGTGTCTAATCTTTGCCGCAACAATGAGCCCCACATCCGGGACCTTTTGCAGTTTCTCTTCATCTGCTGCGATCAGTTCTTCAATAGACTGTAAATACATGGCCAGGTTTCTGGCAGTTGACTCTCCCACTTCCTGTATACCCAGGCTATAAATAAACCTGGCAAGGGTTGTTTCTTTGCTTTTCTCTAAAGCATCCAATAGATTATTGGCTGATTTTGGAGCCATTCGCTCCAACTGAACCAACTGTTCTTCCGTCAGTTGAAAAAGATCTGCGGGGTTCGTTATTAACCCTTCATCAACAAGCTGCTCTACCAACTTGTCGCCAAGTCCTTCAATGTCCATCGCCAATCTTGAGGCAAAATGTCGAATGCTCTCTTTACGCTGGGCAGAACAGGATAAACCGCCAATACAACGAGCAATAACTTCACCTTCAGCTTGAAGTATCTCGGAGCCGCAAGCCGGGCACACTTCCGGAAGACTAATCACTCTATTCACATCGGGTCGCTTTTCTATCACAACAGAAACAATCTTGGGAATAACATCACCCGCCCGTTGTACGATCACCGTATCCCCGATAACCAGCCCTAATCGGTTGATTTCGTCCATATTATGAAGTGTCGCATTAGATATTGTGACACCACCGACTTTAACAGGTTCCAGCCTCGCCACCGGTGTAATCGCCCCTGTTCGCCCTACCTGAAATTCGACATCATTAAGGCGGGTTACGCCTTCTTCTGCCGGGAATTTATGTGCAATCGCCCACCTTGGTGTCCGGGTTAACATGCCGAGCTTTTCCTGAAGTGAAATCTTGTTCACTTTGAACACCACACCGTCAATCTCGTAATCAAGTGCACTACGAGATTCACGAATTTTCTCAAAGTAATCCATGCACTTCGCTGCACCTTTCACTAACGAGACCCTGGGGTTTATCCGCAGCCCCCAACCCCCAAGTGCTTCCAGAATCGACTTCTGATCTCCCGGGATGTCACCGCCGTCCACCAGCCCGACACTATAGCAGAACATAGTCAGCCTTCTTTTCGCTGTTAGTCTACTGTCAAGCTGTCGCAAAGATCCGGCTGTGGCATTCCTCGGGTTGGCAAATTGTTTATCGCCTCTCTCCTGCGCTTGTTGATTAATCTGTTCGAATACTGACTTCGAAATATAAACTTCACCGCGCACTTCAAGGCGTTCCGGGAAACCATTGCCTGTTAAGAGAAGTGGTACAGTTTCGATGGTCCGCACATTTTGGGTGATATCTTCGCCAGTCGTGCCATCACCTCTGGTCGCGGCACGAACAAACTTACCATCTTCATACAGAAGGCTAACAGCAACGCCGTCAATCTTTGGCTCACAAACAAATTCAATTTCATCATCGGATTCAAGGCGTGTTTTAATACGCCGTTCAAAATCAAATACATCATCCTCGTTGAACGCATTGTCCAGCGATAGCATGGGGAGTTCATGTTGAATCTGATCGAAC
>CAZAZB010000386.1:0-4008 GCA_964489485.1 uncultured Pseudomonadales bacterium
TATTCAGTCTTATTCTGGTCATCTTCACCAGCACCCCCAATAAAATTTATCGCAAGGACAATGCGCTCTGTGCGTACAGTGGAGCAGGTGACTGCGCAGAAAATGCACTGCAGGTTTATGCGCCTGACACGCGGGATGAATATCATCTCGGCTTCATCGAATACGACGATCAAGGTCAGCTTCACGACCCAAAGCAAATGCACGCGGTGCTGGACAGTTACTATAAGCTGGCGATCAAAAATGATGTCCTGCTGATCGCATTCGTCCATGGCTGGCAGCACAGTGCGAAATCGAATGATGGTAATATCGTTTCATTCCGCAAAATGCTAACCCAAATATCGACAGCCGAGAGCCTTGGTAGCGAACAGCAGCATCGAACAAAACGCAAAGTCCTGGGTCTGTATGTCGGCTGGCGCGGCAAGTCGCTAAATATCCCGGTGCTGAACACTCTCACTTTCTGGGATCGTAAAAATACCGCACACGATGTTGGGCAGCAGGGTGTGACAGAGGCATTATTGCGGCTAGAAGAAATCGTTAACGTCAAAATTGGAATGGAGGAAGATAATCCACCACCGCTCAACAGCCGTTTGGTCGTCATCGGTCACAGTTTCGGTGGCGCAGTCGTCTACACCTCTCTACAAAAAATTCTGGCTGACCGGTACATCGATAGTCGCAGGGGTAAAACCATGCAGGATGATGCAAAAGGCTTCGGCGATCTGGTCGTCCTCTTGAACCCCGCATTCGAGGCGATGCGCTTTGCGACACTATATGATATGTCACAAATGGGTTGCAGACGGTATTTTTCTAGCCAACAACCAAGGCTTGCCATCCTCACTTCTGAAGCAGATTACGCAACCCGGTATGCGTTCCCCGCAGGACGCCTTTTTTCAACCCTGTTCGAATCGAATCGGGTGCTGGATCGCCACTACTGTAGTAAGCCAGGTGGATCAGGCTTCCAACTGATGCAGATAGACGAAGGGCAGGCTGACCAACATGCGGTTGGTCACTTTAGCCCATACATTACGCATCGTCTCAACGCCACGTCCTCCAGACTAGTGCGCGCGGCGGATTATGAAATAGGTGATGTCCTGACGGCCTGGGCAACACATAAGAATGATAAACCGTTCCAGTTTAATGGCAGCAGTCTGGTGTCAAAAAGACGAACGACCGCACTCAATCCCTACCTGAATATCAGCGTGGATAAGGCGCTTATCAGTGATCACAATGATATCTGGCGCGAGGAAATTGTTAATTTTATCCTGGAGATGATTGTGATCTCGACTACCCCGCAAAGTACCCTGGAAGAAGAGCCGATATTGGATCCCCAGAATTGATGGCGGCGGTTTCCGACACCAAAGTGATCCTCTGTAGAGGTTATTATACGAAGTGTAGGGTGAAACGGTTTGTCTCTGAGAATCCCCCATGCTAGTTTGAGCAACTATTGGCTTCTACCCTACGACAATTGTAAAAGCATACACCTGTTATTGAGACTTCTTATGACCGATAGAAATCGAGTAACAAAAATAGTCTCGACACTGTTAAGCAGCCTTCTTCTCGCGTTTTCTTTGTGTGCCGAAGCCGAACTTTCTGATGTAGAACAAAATATGGTTGTCTATATTGACGACCAGCAGCAAGAAGCAAAGCGGTTGCTCGAAGAAATTGTCAACATCAACAGTGGAACGCTCAATTTGCCGGGTGTAAAAAAAGTCGGCGAAATACTACAGCCGCACTTCGATTCGCTAGGTTTTAACACCACCTGGTTGGATGGACAATCATGGAACCGTTCTGGTCACCTTGTCGCCACGCACATGGGTAAACATTCTAAGAGCCCGCACATTTTACTCATAGGGCACCTGGATACCGTATTTTCTATCGACAGTGATTTCCAAAAATTTGAGGACCTGGGTAACAATAAAGTCAGAGGTCCAGGGATCACAGACATGAAAGGTGGTGACGTCATCATTCTGCAAGCGTTAGGCGCGCTGAAAAATCAGGGCGTGTTGGATGACATGAACATCACTGTATTTTTGACTGGCGATGAAGAGTTTCCAGGTTCAACAGAAGAAAAGGCGCTAGGCCGAGCCGCCTTCATTGAAGCCGCCAGGACGGCCGACATTGCAATTGGTTTTGAGAATGGTGACGGCAACCCTGCAACAGCTAACGTGGCTAGACGAGGCATCACCTTCTGGAGCCTAAAGGTAGAAGGCCAGGCTGCTCATTCATCACAAATCTTCAAGCCAGAAATAGGTACTGGAGCGATCTTCGAGGCCAGTCGCATCATTAACGCGTTTTACGACCAGCTCTGCTGCGAAAACTATCTGACCTTCAATCCCGCTTTAATGCTTGGTGGAACCAGGCTTGACCTTGAATCCGACTCTACCTGGCAGGCCTTCGGTAAAACAAACGTTGTCGCTCAACATGCTATTGTGAATGGCGACATTCGTATGATATCGCTGCCACAACTGGCCCGGGTTAAATCGGTCATGAAAGAAATCGTCCACAACAACAACTCGAAGACCAGCGCTACGATATCGTTCAACGATGCCATGCCTCCTCTCATCGATACTCAAGGTAATCGGAAGTTACTTGGCTATCTAGACCAGGTTAGCCATGATCTAGGTTTCGGTTCTGTAACCGCATCTGACCCCAATAACGCAGGTGCAGCCGACATATCATTCATCGGCGATCTGGTCGACATGTCCCTTGATGGCCTGGGTCTTGGTGGTAAATATGGCCACACCGTCAATGAAGTAGCGGACATGGAAACCTTCGCCCTGCAGACGAAGCGTACGGCGGTTCTCTTGCACCGATTGGCCCATAACAACCTGGACTAGTCTCTGATAATATTAGAATGACTGCAAGGTTTCCTCTAATCTAACGACAGACTCTTTCTTTTTGTGATACTTTACTAAAACGATACTTTGTGATTCATTGATAGATAGAGATTCTATGTCGGATATATTTCTCAGCTACGCCAGCGAAGACAGGAAGCTAGCCAGCATGTTCGTTGACACATTCGTCCAGCGGGGCTGGTCCGTATGGTGGGATCGAGAAATCAGAATAGGAGCCCAGTACGAGCGTCACATTGATGAAGCAATCAGCAGGGCTCGTTGTGTGGTCGTGCTCTGGTCCGCATCATCCATTAGGTCGGACTGGGTTTCTAACGAAGCAATTGAAGGACGAGAAAGGAAAATTCTGGTTCCTGTAAAAATTGAAGACATCAGAATACCAATTGCATTTCGAAATCTTCAGGCGGCATCCCTTCTGAGCACTCCCATTCAGGACCAGGATGAATTTCAGAATTTCATCGAATCTATTGAACTCATTCTTGAAAGCAGTCATAGAGATACAAACCCGGAAGTGGAAGTTCAGATTGCATCTGAGTCCTCTAGCCAAACGTCGCATACCGAACCTCGACTGGGTTCCGTTGCAGTTCTCGTATTCGAAAATCTGACAGGAAGAGATGAACTTGCTTATCTCTGTGATGGGGTAGCCAGCGAAATTCGGACGGGTTTGACGAAAGTTGAAGGCTTGCATGTGTTACCTCGAAGTTCTTCGCTAGAGGTTAAAGAGTTAGACATTCGCAAAGTTGGCCAAAGGCTTGATGTGGAAAAAGTGGTTGAAGGACGCTTCAGACTTTTTGGAAAAGAATTACGTGTTGATGTTGAAGTAAGTACCACCATGGATGGTTATCAATCCTGGGCGACTTCACTTACCCTGGACGAAAACACCCTGACACAATCGACACAAGAGCTGGTAACTGACGTAAAGTCGCAATTCCATACCTCCGAAACGGTGACGAGCGAAACGAGCTACGCCCCTCATCCGAAAGCATTTCAGAGTTTTTTAAAAGGCCGCTTCTATTTTGGCGCAGGTGATGCGGTGAACCGGCAACTTGCGATTGAACATTTTCAGAGCGCAGTTGATCTAGACCCAAATTATGCATTGGCTTACTGTGGTATTGCCGAGGCTTGTTTGCTCCGACATATTGGCTCCAACGATCCTTCG
>CAZAZB010000387.1:0-4004 GCA_964489485.1 uncultured Pseudomonadales bacterium
GATGACCGGCAAGATAGAGACGGTGCTCGGCACCACCAACGCCTCCGCCTATACCTATGATGCTGCTGGGCGTCTGGCCGAGGTACGTCGCGATGGGTGATGATAAAGTGATTCTGTCAGCGCCTTACCTTCATCTTCATAATACCAGGCTGCAAACTCCCAGGGTTCCATGCCAAAAGGCACTGCCGAAATAAGCGGTGTCGCAGGAATCCTCCCCTGATCGTACCCAAGCCATGTGTAGCCCGCCTGAATCTTGTTTTCCTTAACGCCCTCGGTCAGATTGAATGGCGGTACAAGCATTCCCGGTTCAAAAACCTCAAATAGGATCCGGTTGTTACTCGCCCGCGCTAATGCATCGGCGACATGTAGAATGTTGTCACCAAGCGCTGGAAGATTGGTCCCGAAGGCAACGGGTACCCGCCAGTTGATAGGAGCCAGTTGAGCCGCCTTCCCTGTATCGTTTTCGGTGATGATAAAATGGCGGTCGGTACTGCGCAAACTCAAGGCACCCATCAGCCCTAAAAGAAAAGCAACGACAATCGCAACCAATGCTGTCCGATTGTTCCAGGGATTTTGCTTAGCTGAAATTTCAGGCACCCGTTCTTCTTAGTAAAGAATCATTAACATGATGACCAATGGGTTCATTGTCAACATAAGTTGATACAGATCTGAGGATAATGACCAGCCGATCCCCTGTATACTAACCTGAAATATCATGTCGCACATCAGATGTCCCCAACCTGGTTTCAACAACACATCAAGTCGCCCACTTCTCATCACGCCATCACAATTGGCGGTGCTACTAAGGGTATAGAGATCTGCTATCGTCGCTGGACCGGATCGCAGAATACACCCAAAACAAAACAAGGGCTGCTGTTCGTTCACGGATATGGTGCGCACTCGCATTGGTGGGACTTTATTGCACCTGCTTTTATAGAGAAGTACCAGGTTATCGCGATGGATATGAGCGGTGCCGGGGACAGCGACCATCGCGAGGTCTACAGGGCAACGGATTTTGCAAAAGAGATAAAATCTGTTTGTGCCGATGCAGGACTTCAATCGCCGATCGTTATCGGACATAGTTTTGGCGGTGCCATGACACGAGTATGTGGTTATCTCTATGGCAGTGACCTATCAGGAATTGTGCTGATTGATAGTGCTATTTCCCGGCAGAAACGACCGCGACTGGCGGTTAATGAAATGCTTCTGAAGCCACCGCGAATTCGTTACTACGCGACACTCGAAATGGGCGCCAAACGGTTTCGCCTAAGACCGCCGCAACCCTGTGAAAACAAATATATCGTTGATTATATCGCCAGCCATTCGCTTGCCGAAACAAAGGAAGGATTTGCCTTTAAGCTCGACCAGTCACTTTTCGCTCGAATGCAGGAAGACCCGGAAGTGGCATTACCCACCGCCACGACCATGATTTCAGACTGCGTTTGCCCCGTTGGGTTTATTTATGGAGAGCAGAGTCGATTTTTTACAGAGGACGCTGTCGCCACACTAGAGGAAGCTATTGACCCCGCATTGCTATTCAAGATCCCGGCGGCACACCACCATGTCTTTTTGGACCAGCCACTACAATTTATTGATTCACTGCGTGACTGTCTCGACGAAATCAATAAACAAAAGCTTTTATCTATCAGTACCGATGAGCACTAGTAAGGTCGCTGTCCATCATCAATCGTGATCCGCTGCAGTTTTCGATGTTGCGGATAATAATCATTGATGGGTTTATGTTGCGTAATTCTGTTGTCCCAGAAAGCGATTGAGTCAGGCTCCCAGTCAAAGCGGCAGGTATATTCCGGCTGTACCATGTGATCAAACAGGAAATCTAAAATTGCCCGACTCTCTTTTTCTTTCAGGCCCTTAATCTTCGATGTGAACAGAGAATTGACATAGAGGCATTTCTTGCCGGAAATAGGATGTGTTCTAACAACGGGATGTTCCACAGGTGGATTCGAATTCACCATTTCAGCTAGCCGTTCACGACCGCCTGGCGCTTCGAGGCTCTCTTTGAAACCAAAGGTGAAATCGTGAATGGCCGAGAGCCCGGAAAGGAATGACTGCATGTGATCGGACAGCCCTTGATAGGCCGCTGACATGCTCGCAAAAAGTGTGTCGCCGCCCTTCTCTGGAATAATGACACCATGAAGGATTGACCCCAGTGGAGGACATTCGCGGAAGGTCATATCTGTATGCCACATCTCTATCAGGGACGGGTTTTCTTTATCGTTTTCCAGTATTGTGATCTGTGGATAGTCTTTCACATGAGGATAGGCCTCATGCAATTGCGGTTGACCGAACATATCTGCCAAACCCGCGTGATTCTCAGGTTTCAGCGGTTGATCACGGAAGAACAATACCTCGTGTTCCATCAGGGCATGGTTCAGTGCTTCAAACTGCTCCGCTGTCAGCGGTTCGCACAAATCAATGCCACCGACCAGCGCTCCGATAGAACCCGATACAGACGAAAACTCCAGCATAACGGCACCCGTATCCTTATCCGTCTAGTGCGTCGAGTTGCTCGACCAGCTTGTTTGCTTTTTGTTCCAGCTCCGCTGCCAATTCTTTGGTGACATGCACAGACAGTGCGACAACCCGATTGGGTCCAAGTTTTTTGATACCAGCCGCGATATCCGCTGCATTGGCTTTGATGTCATCGAGTTGACTCATTTTACTCTCCTTTCCGCGCATCGAACTGCGCACTTTACTTACCCTAAAAGACAATGATACATGAACTAGTAAGATGCTTCATTCTTCTGATCCCTGGTTAATTGACAGAATGACTGGAAGCAAGACTGATGGGTAGAAAAGACGACCTGAACCTAATTATCCGTTAACCTGTTGGAGAATCTATGTTGATCGGTGATCAAATGCCCGATGGAGCAAATCAATGACAACTTTCACACTTGAAACCTTATATCGGGGCGCAAGGTTAGAGCTAAGAATCGAGGGAAGTTCCTGTGCGAAATTGCTGGTCAATGGCATTCTACGCGAGGAAAACAAATTCAATCAGGGTTCTGTACGTCTCAGCTCAACAGTACAGACCGACTATGAATGGCATGAATATATTGAGGGTCGCGTTGAGCAGAACGATTCCGGCCTAGTAGCAAGTTTATTATCGAACAATACTCTGGTCGCAGAACAGCTATTTCCCATCGATGGACAATCCTCATGAAACTGGCGAAAAATTATATCGATATCGGTATTCAGACCAACCAGCGGGAAGAAATGCTCGTCTTCTGGGGGAAAACCATCGGTCTACCCTATGAAGAGCTATTAAAAGTGGGCGGCGGTATGCACCAGCACCGACACTCACTAAATGGTTCAGTGTTTAAGCTCAATCACTTACGCGACCCTCTGGCAGAAAACAACGGCACAGGGTATGTCGGGCTGATGGTCGCGCGAGATCAAACTTCCGCGCCGGAGAATTTTACAGATCCAGATGGTAACAGTGTCACCTTGGTCCCACAGGGGTATAGGGGTATTACCCATATCGGTATCCAGCTTGAAGTTTCGTCGATAGAGAAGTTTCAACACTTCTATCGGCACATTCTTCAGATTGAAGAGATTTCAGAGATGTGTTTCCGATGGGGCACGACGCTCTTTTTCTTAGAGGAGAATGCCGAACATCAATATTGTTCAACAATGCAGGGCAAGGGTTATCGATATATCACCGCACAAGTATGGGATGTGGAGGGTGAGCACAAGAAAATCGTTGCCCGAGGTGGAAAGGAAGCCCGTGCGCCCATTACTCTGGGGGAAACAGCACGGATTTCATTTATTACAGACCCGGATGGTAACTGGATTGAAATTTCCCAACGCGCGTCACTGACGGGCGCCCTGCCGCATGGTACCTAGGGAACGTCTTGGATGACGACTAAATATTAAAAATTGCGCTAAACTATTAAATCCACCCGATGAAAGAAAAACTCATGGACACTCAGGTTAAAACTGAAACACCTACAGAATATGAGGTGCATGGCAAGGAAGAGCCT
>CAZAZB010000388.1:0-3997 GCA_964489485.1 uncultured Pseudomonadales bacterium
CCAAACTCTCAGAGAGAACCTCGATGGTTTGTTTATATAACGGTTCAGCTTCGCGAAAATTTCCCTGGCTTTCAAACAGCAACGCCAGGTTGTTTCTGGCCCGCGAGGACTGCGGGTTAGCCGAGCCAAGTGTTGCCTCTAGGCTATCGAGAGCATCTTTCAGGATGGGTTCTGCCAAATCATATTGACCATTCTGCTCGTACACCTGCCCAAGATTGTTCAAAGCAACCAGGGTTGAAGGATGAGTCTTGCCAACAATCTCCATCAACCCTTGCAATGCTTCCTGAAATGTCGCCTCGGCTTCTGCCAGCTTTCCCTGTGCCTGATAGATTGCCCCGAGTTCGAGCAGTGTGTTGTAAATAGCAAGGGGCTTGTCACTCCAGTTTGCCAGACCATACTCCAGCACCTCTTCGGTAACAGCCTGGGCAAGGTCCAATTCGCCCTGATTGTTCAGCACGCGGCCAAGATAAGATTTCGCGGTGTAACTTGTTTCAAAAGCGCCAATCTGAATAGCCGTTCTGATCACACCGGACAACAACGTCTTAGCCTGATCATAGTCACCCTGTGCACGATAGACTTCTGCAAGCTGACTCAAGACATTCAATGCATTGGCGTCAATCATCGGTAGCGACTCTGCCATTCTGGTTATGATCAGATCGTAGGTCTCAGTCGCCTCAACGTAATTGGCAGTCGAACTCGCCAAAGATGCTTTTTGCATCAAACAGTCCATGGTTTGCGGATGCCAGGCACCATAGTTCATTTCGATAACAGCACAAACATCGGCGAGCGTTGCACGTGCTTCGTCATACATTCCTGAATATTCATAGGCTGCAACGCGGGTCAGGCGGGCATCAATCGTTTTCTGGTGACCTTCACCAAGTGTTCCGCTCAGGGTGCCAATAACAAGATCATAAACCCCTTCTGCTTCCCCCATCATGCCGGCAGCGGTGTAGAGTTCCGCCATCAATCCATAGATGGCAATGGTTTCCGGGTGATCTTCACCAAGCGTATTAGAGGCAATTGCCACAGCTTCGTTGTAGTATCCATCGGCCTCTTCAGCCATACCCAATTGGCGATAGGCAAATCCAAGATCCCTGGCGGCAATCGCGGTTAGCCAATGCTCGGGACCCAACATATCCTGGGCAAGAACGAGGACTCCGTCCAGAACACCTATCGCCGATTCAAAATCGCCTGCTTGAACCAGTTCTTGTGCCTCGGCACTCATTTCCTGATAGGCGTCAAGAATCTCCAGTTGTTCTTCTTCGACCTTGGTCGCCATCGCAACGGCTGCGGTGACCTCCTCTGGCAGCATCGAGTATAGGTCAGTGATTTCAGCGTTTGTTGCAGTGAGCAGCGTCTGGTTAGATTCCCGAACCGCCACTTCTTGTTGGGACACCAACATTTGACTGGCAAGATCTGTGATGCCCAGTTCAAGTGCAATCGTCGCGATAGCCTGCATGGCATCAACATCGTCCGGACTCGCGTCAAGCACACCAAGATAGGCTTCCAGCGCAGCATCCATATCACCAGATTGAAGTGCTTGCCCGGCCAGTTCAGTCAAAGCCATGGCGTTCGAACCGGAATCATCAGCCGCCTGCACATGGGCTGTGGCTAACGTTGTGGCAAGCGTTGTGGCAAGCGTTAGAACGAAAAGAAAAACGGAAAAAGATCGCTTAATCATCGTGACATCGGCCCTCGGTCATTTGATCGGCAAAGCAGTGGTTTCTGGCTGCCCGGAATGGTTTTTTCAGGTCTATACCTACCCTATTAACCGGCTATTATCAATCGTTTAGCGATTACTGGATTGTTCCACTTCCTACGCTGTAGCCCAATCCCACACAGCCAGACTCCCATGACTGGAACTGACCGTCGACCGCCTATTTTTATAACGACGTACTTCTGCTGGATTATACGACAAAGCCGATATACATTGCTCCTTCTTCGATCCAGGTAAGAATCCAGGCAAGCGACATGGCTAATAACAATTCCAGTACTGATTCAAGGCAGGAAATCATTGTCATCGGGGCAGGTAATGCTGCACTGTGTGCGGCGTTAGCAGCGCGTCAATCAGGCGCCAGGGTGCTTGTGATTGAACGAGCCCCGGTGTCACAAAAGGGCGGGAATTCAAGATATACGGCGGGTGCTATGCGCTTTGTCTATAACAATGTGGATGATCTGCGAGCAGTGATGCCGGACCTGACCGACGCTGAAGTCGCCAATGCCGATTTCGGCACCTATAACCGCGAAAATTTTTATGATGACATGGGCAGGCTTACCCAATATAGAAGTGACCCTGATCTGACTGAGACCCTGATCGAAAATAGCTACCAGACAATAGTGTGGATGCAGAAACAGGGCGTTCGATTTATGCCCATGTATGGCAGGCAGGCGTTTAACGTTGACGGTAAGTTTATCTTCTGGGGCGGCCTAACCGTGGAGGCATGGGGCGGCGGCCCTGGTCTTATCGACAATCTTCATGGGGCGGCGACAAAGGCAGGTATCGATATTCTTTTCGATTGTCGCGCATTAGCACTTGATCTGGACGATAGAGGTATACAAGGCGTTACTGTAAAGCATAAAGGAAAGACCCGTTCAATTTCATGCAAGGCGGTGGTGCTCGCCTGCGGCGGCTTCGAAGCCAACAGCGAGTGGCGTACCCGGTATCTGGGCCCCGGCTGGGAACTGGCAAAGGTCCGCGGCACACGATTCAATACCGGAGACGGGATTCAGATGGCGCTTGACGCGGGTGCAGCGCCGCACGGCCACTGGTCCGGTTGTCATGCCGTAGGCTGGGACCGAAATGCACCTGAATATGGCGATCTGACTGTCGGAGATGGCTTTCAAAAACACTCTTATCCTCTGGGGCTGTTGATCAATGCCGAGGGCAAACGATTTGTGGATGAAGGAGCAGACTTCAGGAACTATACCTATGCGAAATATGGTCGGGAAGTTCTGAACCAGCCGCAGCAATTTGCCTGGCAACTATTCGATTCGAAGACGACCAAACTATTGCGGGACGAGTACCGCATAAAGGAAGTCACCCGCGTCACCGCCGATAGTCTTGAAGAACTTTGTTCCAAACTGGAAGGTGTCGATGCCAGCCGCTGTCTGAAGACCTTACACGAGTATAATAGCGCCGTAAGATCTGACATCCCCTTTAACCCCGCGATCAAGGACGGGCGTAGGACCGAAGGGCTGGAAACCGACAAGACCAACTGGGCCAATGCATTGGATACACCGCCATATTCTGCCTACCAGATTACCTGCGGCATTACATTTACCTTCGGTGGTATCAAAATCAACAAGCGTGCTGAAGTGATGGATCAGGATGAGACATCTATTCCTGGGTTGTTTGCAGCGGGAGAACTCGTTGGCGGACTCTTCTATTTCAACTATCCCGGCGGAACGGGCCTAACTTCTGGCGCGGTCTTTGGTAAGATCGCCGGTGAAAGTGCTGCTTCATATTCGCTTAAGCAGCAAAATAAAATCTAGCAAAATTACATGACATCTCGCGCCCTGGCTAGTGCGGCGAAGTCCCTATGACGAAGCAAAGTTGATTGCTCTTAACTGCGTCAACGCTCACACAGGTATCTTGCACAATAAACACAGGAAGCACCTGGCAATTCCTCTTCTACAGTATTTACGACTGTAGTATTTGCGACACCTAAATTTCTGTGTTTCGTGTTTGAGGTGGGTTGCCGGTATATTTGCGTTCCAGACGACGCGAAATATCGAGTGCAAATATTGATGAGAGCATCGCAACGAGTGTAATCGCCAGGGACTGATCGGTCATCCCAAAAATCATATAGATGACATTCACCACAACAATCGAAAGTAGGGTAGCTGCCACAACCGCTATGGCCCGAATGGTTCCATTGTTCACTTTAACTCCTCCTCCAGAGCATGGTAGCCAATTGAGACTTCGAGTCAACTGTCATCATCTTTATCAGCAACAGCACCAACGGCACCTGCGGCAGCCGCCCCAGCAATAGCGGCT
>CAZAZB010000389.1:0-1870 GCA_964489485.1 uncultured Pseudomonadales bacterium
CTGGGTGAACGATTAATATCTCTTCCAATGACCTGGTAGGCGGCATCATCGTCATCAACACAGTATCGAGTTTCCCAGCTATCCTTATTCACATAAGTATTTCCCGGGATACCAGCCTTTCCGGGATTCATACCTGTCAACATGACGCTATGACCGGGGCATGTATTGGTGATGCCATGATCAAGTGTTGCTTCGGTAAACACCCTGCCTTCTTTGAACAGGCGCCCTAATCCGCCTTTGAAGGACCCGGTTAAACGGTCTCGCCGGAGTTGGTCAATGGCAATCATGACAACGAGGGAAGGTCGCGTCTCGTCAAGATTATGTGCAACAGATGCCGCGTCATCTGCGCTGGCCAATTTTCCTGACATCAGCAGAGACAGACCCAACAGGGTAAGAAAAACACCGTTCACTTTGTTTCCTTGTCTATGAATTCGCTGGCAAGACTACCACAGCCACCTGCAGTCTTTTGGAATTGTGGTGCGTTGTAACGAACGGATAGAGACTTGAAAAAATGTCAAGGCTCTGGCAGGTTAGAAGATGTTGCAGAAGCAGGACACGCCAGGTGACTGAAAACCTTTTATCGCTAAACACACAATCAGATTCAGAACTTGCTGCAATCGTTCACCAAATGGATCCAGATCTTGAATACATTCGAGATCTGCACGCCGCAGCAAGCAGTTGCAGGACGCTCCTTGTCAAACGCAAGGGTGAAGACTGTACATTCAAGATTCGCAAACTGTCGAGAAATATGTGGGATGATACCTACTTCTATTACGAGATCAGCGCGCTGCACCGCACGGCAGAACGACACCTCTCCGGGGTTCCGTTACTCCTGGCGGAATACAAAGATGATCAGTTCCATGCCATTGCCAAGTCTTTTGCACATGGCACGCCAGGAAATGCGCTGGACAGGGATGAGTTGTTGGCGGATGCCGAATTTATTGCGAAACTCGATGCCCTCTACCTAAAGTTGCATCTCGCAGGCATTGCAAAAATCAATTTCCTGCCCAGGAAGATTGTTATAGGTGAGGATGGTGAAATAACCCTGGTCGATTTGAGTAGCTGTCTGGTCAATACCGAATGTGGCATTCAGTTATTTGCCCAGGCAATGCGGGATGACTCACGATTTATTACGAAACTGGAACGTAAGCTAAAACACTAGGAAACGTCTGATTAAGTTCTATTCTGATACCGTCGCCGCCTTTATACCGCCTCTCTCAACGGATTTGACTGTCACAGGGAGTATAGGGACATTGCGGTGTCCTTTCATTGGCTGGGTATCAACCAACTCAATGGCCTCCACGACATCCATACCGGATGTCACTTTGCCAAAGACGGCATAACCAAACGTCTTGCAGGACATGGGTTTGAACAGGCCTTTTGCCTGTGCGTCTGCAACAGATTTTTCATCGGCACGAGAACAACTTTGTTCCGTGTGGTCCAAATACGCATTGTCTATAGCATTAATGAAGAACTGTCTTGTCGCACTGTCAATCGTGTTCATACGTGCCATCGACAAGGTTCCACGTAAGTTCCTTAGGCCATTGTCAGCTTCATTTAGAATAGGTTCACCGTCCTCTGCTTCACTTAAATCTGCGTAATAGCCACCGGTCTGCAGCATAAAACCCGCTATGACCCGATGAAAAATGACATTGTCATAGGCATCTGAGTCTACATAAGAGAGGAAATTCTTAACGGATATTGGTGCCTTATCAGCGTACAGCTCAATCTGTATATCACCCATGCTGGTTCTTATCGTGACCGTCGGATTTGCGGCATTCGATGCCGACGTAAAAAGCAGGAAAGAGACAAGGGACACAATCAACACGGGTGCTTTCATTACAAAAACTTTCATTTCAAGAACTTTCAT
>CAZAZB010000389.1:1970-3994 GCA_964489485.1 uncultured Pseudomonadales bacterium
AACTTTCATTTCAAGAACTTTCATCACAAGAACTTTCATCACAAACGATAACCTCAAATATTTTTTAGCGAGTAATCATCTAACGAGAGGGCAGCAAGATCCAGTGGTCATGTGACAAGCCATCGGTTTCTACTGACAAGAGCGCATTCTACAAATGACAAGAGCAGATTCTACAAAAAATAGTGTTCTGCCCAAACCGTGAATTCACCGGCATCGAAAAATTGTCCGTGCTCGTCGCACTGTTCGTAGAGAATCTGCATGCCGTCAATATCAAACAGGCGATGCATTGTTGCGCCGCACTTCGGGCAAGGCACTATGTCATTCCCATCCTGCTGCTTTCCAATGTCCAGATCGCCGGTATCGATTTGATCGGCTCGCCAGTCGACCAAAAATCGTACTGCCTTGCCCTTATCGAACCAGAGTCCCTTACAACCGGTACATCGCTGTACAATTTCCTGATCGCACTTTACCTCTTCCATGTCTGCATCACATTTGGGACAACGCATCTGTTCCTCCCAGCTAGTTTTCAATCGGCTCAAACTTAATTCTGATAAGCGCTGGCAGCAACAAAGCCACCCATTTCGTCATGTATCTGACGCGCAAACGCTATTGTACCGAGATCTCCCATCTCACGGCCAACTATCTGAACACCGATGGGCAATCCCTGGGCGTCAAGCCCTGTGGGCACAACTGTTGAGGGAAGATAGGAAACACCCGTCAGCCCTGCCCAGAAGACCTGTTCGAAATAGGGCCGTGTCTCGTTATTAACGGTGACCACTCTCTGGCTCATCTGTGGGTTTTCATCTTGCGTAAATGCAGATGTCACACACATGGGGGTCAACAACAAATCATAGTCTTTAAAAAAGTGATGCCATGCCCAGCGCAGATGCGTTCGATTTTCATTATGCTTGTGCCATTCACGGTAAAATAGTGTCGAGGCAATGGTTATCTGAGCCAGGTCGCTATCATCCCCCTCCTCTAGCGCCTGTCGCCTTGCCCAGTTTTCATCGAAGACTTCTTTCGGCTGCCTGGCAGACATAGCTGAATGCAATAAGTTGGCATATTGGTCATTGGAAAAGGCAGCATCAAAGTCGGGTCTGGCGCCATAGTCCACTTCGCCACCTGCGTCTTCAACCAGCTTCGCGACTTTTAATACCCGATCTTTTACAGACTGGTCCACTGGGGCAAGTGTGTCGTCGGCCCAAACCGCCACTTTGTAGTCTTTGAGCGACTTCTGTTCAGGTTCCGGCAGGTCGAGTGTCCAGCCGGGAATGTGAATATCATCTGCACCGCCGACGATGCTCATCACGAGTGCCAGATCGCGCGCGCTTCTGGCAAGTGGTCCGATAACGGATATATCGGATGGTGTCAGTATGCCCGGCATGGCATGGCCACGCATCGGCAGCACACCCCAGGTGGGTTTATGTCCAAAGACGCCGCAGTAATGTGCTGGATTACGAATTGAACCGCCAATGTCACTGCCCATCTCAAGACCCGTTAAACCTGCGGCAAGGGCCGCTGCTGAGCCACCCGATGAGCCGCCTGGTGTCCGTTCGAGATCATGGGGGTTGTTGGTTGTGCCATACACTTCGTTATAACTTTGGAAGTCTGCGAGATTGATGGGGACATTGGTTTTACCGAAAATCACTGCGCCAGCATTTTGTAATCGTTCACAGGCGACCGCGTCATGGTCTGCGATGTTGTTCTTCAACAGTGGGTTGCCCCAGGTCGTTGGCAAACCTTCGATGTTGTAGGATTCTTTGACGGTCATTGGCAGGCCATGTAGGGGGCCCCAGTCTTCACCATTGGCCAGGGCATTGTCTGCCTCTTTGGCTCTGGCACGGGCTTTGTCCAGTTGGGTACAGATGATGGCGTTGATGTCCGGGTTGTATTTGTCCATTCGGGCGATGTAGTGCTCCAGTAGTTCTGAGCTGCTGATTTCCCTGTTCTTTATTTTGCCTGCTAGGGTTGTTGCGTCGGCGAAGGCTAGATCATCCATTTGCTCTCTCTTGTGTTGAAGATGG
>CAZAZB010000390.1:0-3986 GCA_964489485.1 uncultured Pseudomonadales bacterium
ATTTCTGACCTGACATCAACTTCATGATTCTCGCCGTTAACTTTTAGGTTGTACTTGCTCATAGATTGCACTTGCTCATAGACTTTACCGAATTATTTGGCAGGTTCCGAGGTTGTTACTACATTAACCCACTGTAGGAGTGATACTGCCTGAAAAGGTAGCCGCCAACAATATGCACAACAAATCAACTTTGGCGCAGATCAATCACAGTTTGGCTTCCTACTCCCGCCAATGTGTCGGCCGCTAACGATCACCAGACATCACGTGACCCGCAATCGCTTCACCCTCGGCTTGAATTAGTGATACAAATTCGACATTCCATCTTCCTTCTCAGTGGAAAATCCTGCTTTTAAGTAGCTCTTATTTCTGGGAGGGTTGCCGGACGATCAGAGTGACAATTTAAGTCAAAGGTGGACAATGACGATATAGGATCCATTGGACTGTGTTTCGGGAGACGTATGGTGAAAAAAATCTTTCTTGTCTGTGTGGCGATGCTGCTGAATAGCTGGGTATCCGCCGACATGGAAATTCTGCTAAAAGATGGCAGCAAAATTGTGGGCGAGATAAAGTCTATGGAAAATGGTGTCTACAAGATCCAGTCCCGGTCTATGGGTTCTATGGAAGTGGGCGCTAGCCAGGTGCAGAACATCCGTTCGACCAGTTCAAGCAGCTCAAGTAATAATATAGCCATCACCAATGCAACGATCGGCTCGCCTGCCGTTTCAGACAATAGCCAGAACATCGATGCGTCTTCGCGAGCGGCAATGGCGTCGATTCAAACCAACATTGCCAATAATCCCGGTATGATGGCGAGCATTATGTCTTTGCGTGATGACCCGCAGATGCGGGCGGTGCTCGCCGACCCAGAGGTAATGCAGGCCATTCGCAGTTTTGACTTCACGGCGCTTGCCAACAATCCCAAGATCCGGGCGCTAATGGACAATCCGAAAGTGAAGCGTATTTCGGGTTCCGTTCAGTAAAAACGCTTTAGACGAGTTGCTTTAGATAACGCCCGGTATCTGATTTTTTATTACGTGCCACCTGTTCCGGCGTGCCTTCTGCAATAATTTTGCCACCATCGGGACCGCCATTGGGACCAAGATCAATCACCCAGTCTGCAGTCTTGATAACATCAAGATTGTGCTCGATCACCGTGACACTATTACCGGCATCCACCAGTCGATTTAAGACGATAAGAAGTTTACGTACATCATCAAAGTGCAGTCCCGTCGTCGGTTCGTCCAGTATGTAAAATGTTTTGCCTGTCGCGATTTTCGACAGTTCCCTTGCCAATTTGATTCGTTGGGCTTCACCGCCCGACAAGGTTGATGAAGGTTGGCCAAGATGAAGGTAGTCCAGACCCACATCGACCAACAGTTGTAGCTTGTTGAATATCTTGTGATGCTCTGAGAAGTGTTCTGATGCCTCGGCAACCGTCAGTTCTAATATGTCCGCGATGGATTTGTTTTTGTAATGCACTTCAAGTGTCGCTTCATTAAAACGTCGGCCATTACATTCTTCGCATTTAACAAATACATCCGATAGGAAGTGCATCTCGATCTTTCGGACACCATCTCCCTGACAGGCTTCGCATCGACCGCCTTTGACATTAAAAGAAAATCTTCCGGGTTTATAACCACGCATGCGTGAACCTGGCAACATGGAAAAGAAAAGACGGATCTCATCAAAGACCTTGATATAGGTCACCGGGTTGCTGCGTGGTGTACGCCCGATAGGGCGTTGATCGATGGCGACAACCTTGTCCAGTTGTTCCAGCCCTTTAATCTGGTCATGCTCGCCGATTCTTTTGGTCGAGTTGTGAAATTGTCTTGCCAGCGCAGGGTGGAGTATGTCGTTGACCAGGCTCGATTTTCCTGCACCGGAAACACCTGTGACGGCAGTGAGGATGCCTAGTGGAAAGTCCACATTAAGGTTATCCAGGTTGTTCGCTCTGGCACCCAATACACTAACAATACCACTGGGTTTTCGTCGTTCACTGGAAAATTCAATAGCAGTTCTACCTGACAGATAATTGCCAGTGATTGATTTTCGGTTTTTCTCCAGGCTCTTTGGTGTGCCCGCATGGACGATATTGCCGCCACGGATGCCAGCGCCGGGTCCGAAATCGATCACATAGTCCGCGGCACGGATTGTTTCCTCGTCATGTTCAACAACCACAACGGTATTGCCGATATCGCGCATTCGCAGCAGTGTCCCGAGCAATTTTTCATTGTCTTTCTGGTGTAGGCCAATGCTGGGCTCGTCCAGTATGTAGATAACACCCGAGAGTTCAGATCCGACCTGGCTGGCCAGACGTATACGCTGTGATTCACCGCCAGAAAGGGAAGGCCCCAGACGGTCCAGGGAGAGATAAGAGAGTCCGACGGAATTCAGGAAGCTCAAACGGTTACAGATCTCTTTTAAAATCTCTGCTGCAATTTCACCCGCGGCGCCCGGTAGTTTCAGGTTCAGGAAAAAATCGTAGGTTTTATCGATGGTCCAGCTGGAAACTTCAACTATCGTTGTGTCCGCAACTCGAACAGCCGCGCTTTCTGCGCGGAGCCTGTCTCCATCACAGACAGTGCAGTGTGAATTGGCAAGGAATTGTGAGTACCAGCGTTTCATTCCTTCTGAACGGGTGTTCTTGAAACGCCGCATCAGCCGATTCGTCAAGCCTTCGTAGCGCGCCATGCTGGTGCCGTGACTGCCCCAGGTTATCTTGTATTTTTTCTCGCCGGTGCCATGGAGAATCTTTTTCCGTTGTGCTGCGGTTAGTTTGCGCCATGGTTTGTCCGTTGGTATTTTCAGATACTTGAACATCTGCCGATGATAGGTCGATGTCATGGATTTTCTTTCATCATCAATGCGCCCGACCGGTTTCAATGCACCATCTCTAAGTGTTAAATCGCGATCAGGCACCAGCAGATCTGGGTCAAACGCCACCTGGGTACCGAGCCCGTTACACTCATGACACATGCCCTGCGGGCTGTTGAAAGAAAAAGTCTGAGGGCTAAGTTGCGGAAAAGAAATACTGCAATGGCTACAGGCAAGGTGTTCGGAATAGATCCGGTCGCCGGTTTTCTCCAGATTGGCAATGAGCATGCCGTCGCCGAGGTTCAATGCTTGTTCGACCGATTCCGTCAGGCGTTCTGCCACATCACCTTTTATGATGAGTCTGTCGATGACCGCTTCAACAGTGTGTTTCTTCTTTTTGTCCAGTACCTCTATCTCCTCGCTTCGAACCAGTTCGCCATTGATTCGCAGCCTCACGAAGCCTTGTACTCGCGCATCAGCCAGAAGCTCGCGATGTTCTCCTTTACGGTTCACCAGTAGCGGTATAAGGATCAAAAGCCGCGAGCCCTTTGCGCTGGCCAGAAGTTCCTGGGTGATCTTCTGCGGTGTTTGCCCTTGTACTTTGCGCCCACATTGGTGGCAATGTTGTTCGCCTACTCGTGCAAACAGAACCCTAAGATAGTCAGAAATCTCGGTGATGGTGCCAACCGTTGAACGAGGATTGCGCCCGGTTGTTTTCTGTTCAATTGAGATGGTGGGCGACAAGCCGCGTATCGTGTCGTATTTCGGTTTTTCCATCTGCCCGAGAAATTGCCGGGCATAGGCGGAAAGGGACTCTACATAACGCCGCTGACCCTCGGCATACAAAGTGTCAAAGGCGAGCGAGGACTTGCCTGAACCCGATACGCCAGTTAGTACCACCAGCTTTCGCTTGGGTATTTTGACTTCTACAGATTTGAGATTATGTTCGCGGGCACCCCGTATAAGGATATGGTCAAGTTCTTCTGCTGCTTTTCTCATCTAATTCTCATGATAATTGGGGTCGGGGTAAAAATTGCCGCAGCAAATTTTACCCCGACCCCAATTATGCCAACTTTTCGAAACGATTGAGCTGTATTAGAAAAGAGAGTGTTAGTTCTGCTTTGATTTCGGTTTCTACTGCTCGCACCCTGTGGGCAAAGCTTTTTCCAACT
>CAZAZB010000391.1:0-3982 GCA_964489485.1 uncultured Pseudomonadales bacterium
CACCATAACGTCGATATCACCCTGATTACCCACAACATATTGCTGTTCCTGGATTTTTCGCAGATGTGTAATCTGGTCCCGGTACTTCGCTGCCTTCTCGAATTGTAGGTCACCCGCTGCCTCTTCCATCTTATTCGCGTAATCTTCAAGCACATCACGGCTTTTCCCCTCGAGAAACATCACGGCATGAACGACATCTTCTCCATATTCTTCCTGACTGACCAGATCGCAACAGGGTGCCGAGCATCGCTTGATCTGATATTGCAAACAGGGCCTTGAACGATTCTTGAAAAATGAGTCTTCACACTGGCGAACCAGAAACACCTTCTGCAGAATATTCAGGCTGTCCCGAACTGAATAAGCGCTTGGAAAAGGGCCGAAATACTTTCCCTTCTTCTTTTTCGCACCACGGTGAAAAGCGAGCCGTGGATACTTATCCTCGCTGGAAAGATAAATATAGGGGTAGGATTTGTCGTCCCGAAAAACAATGTTATAAGGTGGCTTTAAAGCCTTTATCAGGCTTTGTTCCAATAGCAGGGCTTCCGTTTCACTGGTTGTGATGGTGACGGCAACCTGATTAATTTTGGCCACGAGCGCGATGGTCTTATTATCGAGCGCGGTTGAACGAAAGTAACTTGAGACACGGTTTTTGAGGTTTTTCGCCTTCCCCACATACAAAACGTCCCCATCGACACCCAGCATCCGATAAACACCGGGCCGGCTGGTGAGATTTTGAAGAAAGGACTGTAGGTCAAATTCGGATGTCATTGTCATACTTGTCGTAGATGGATTCTAACTGGCAGATTGCAGCAGACCGGCAAGCCTGGCTGCCGATTTGAGGGCCGAATGGAACATATCTTCAGTCAGACGCCCTGTCTGCGTGTTATAACGACTACAGTGATAGGAGTCGACCACTAGCACATTGGGCAAAATTCGATGAATTGCACCATGCTCGAATCGAAAGGAACTTAGCGGAAACTTGTACACCTTCAGAATACTCTCATGGGCAACCCGCCCCAGTGCAAAAAGCACTTGCTCACACTTTTTACCAGATGGCTCGTCAGACGCCATCAACTCATTGGTCAGATAACCACGGCACTGATTGAGTTCCTGCAACACAGGCGCATTTTTGACAGGAAGACATTTGACAACATTGGTGATGCGAACATTTTTCTCAATGCCAAGGATTTCCATGGTCTTGAACAATAGGTGCCCGGATGCATCCCCTGTGAATGGAACACCTGTCTTGTTGGCGCCATGCAACCCCGGTGCTAGTCCAACTATCACCAGTTTTGACGACGGATCTCCAGCGGCAGGCACCGGTTTGTTCCAGTAATCAGGAAAGCGAACCCTCAGCTGCTTTAATTGCTTGACGAGTCGAGGACAACGAGTACAGGACTCAGAGTATTGAGCGGATGTTTTGACCATAAATTGCTAGTGCCTGTCTAGAAGGTCGCCATTTATTGTATTTCACGCAACCCTCTATAATTGTTGATATTAAAATCAATCACTTACTAAGGAAATAGCCGCAGTGATCTACACTTTCGGACACAAACATCTATTCTACTATGGGAGCAACGCCTGAGGCGTGTTTCTGCCTAATAATGGCTGCTGCGAAACCGCCTATGCTTTGTCAGGCAACGGCTTCAGCATCAATAATCCCGTGCTTGATAGCGAGCTTCGTCAAACCAACATCATTCTTGATCGCCATCTTTTCAAAAATACGATATCGATAGCTATTAACAGTTTTTGAGCTCAGGGAAAGCTTTTCAGATATTTCAGGAGCACTCTGGCCCATAATGACCATGAGCGTTATCTGCATTTCGCGGCAGGTTAGAATTTCGAAAGGAGACGCCTCATCGGCGTTAAAGGGACGAAGCGCGAGTTGCTGGGCGATTTCAGAGCTAATATATCGTTGGCCAGACATCACTTTCCTGATCGCCCTGACCATTTCGTCGACGTCCGCGTTCTTGGTGAGATAACCGACAGCACCAACACCAAGCAGTTTGGATGGATAGGGTTCGTCTTCGTAGACGGTGACGGCAACTACCTTCAAATCGGGGTCGACGCGCAAACACCGCCGCGTTGCCTCTAATCCACCAATCCCCGGCATCTGAATATCCATCAGAACAACATCGGGCTTCTGGTCTTTCACCATGTCGATTGCCTGCTCGCCGTTTTCCGCCTGGCCAACGATTTGAATTCCTTCAATATCCGCTAATAGACGCGAAGTACCCACTCTTACCAACTGATGATCATCGACTACTAATACCCGGATCACGGCATCTCTCCTTTTTATATTATGGTTTGTTCGCCTGGTTCCTTAACTTTTTATAGCCACCACTAGTTGTTACTGATAGATCTGTTTTGCTGATTTATAACATAACCCTGTAGATAGTGGATTGACAGCTGTAAAAGTACTAATTCTGTGAGGGAAATGTAAGCAGCTAACAGATGGCAATGTCGCACTTGGTTATGGAGAAGTTCCTATAACTATTTCTTCCCGAATGAAAAAACAAGTCTTGTAAACCACACACAACTACAAGAGCCACTGCCCACATGCTTTTCTCGTATCAAGATATCAAATTGATAGTCCAGACAATCTCTTACAATCATTAAGGATTCAGCCAAAAATTCAGTTACGCGCCAGTGAAGGATTGCAACCCTGTTTGCGCACGCCCTAGTATTAGCGCATGAATATCGTGTGTTCCTTCATAGGTATTCACTGTTTCAAGATTCATGACATGTCGAATAACGTGGTATTCATCCGAGATACCATTACCACCATGCATATCACGAGCGTTACGCGCGACGTCAAGCGCCTTACCACAGTTGTTACGTTTCATGAGTGATATGTTTTCAACAGGACAGTTGTCATCATCCATTAGACGACCCAGTCTAATGCATCCTTGTAGCCCCAGAGTGATTTCAGTCTGCATGTCTGCCAGCTTCTTTTGGATCAATTGATTGGCGGCAAGAGGTCGGCCAAACTGTTTTCTTTCAAGGGTATAGTTACGTGCTGCAAACCAACAGAACTCTGCCGCGCCCATTGAGCCCCAGGCGATGCCAAATCGCGCTTTATTCAGGCAGCCAAATGGACCAGCTAGTCCTTTTGCGTTGGGGAGCAAATTCTCTTCGGGCACTTCCACGTCGTTTAAAACAATCTCACCGGTGACAGACGCGCGCAGGCTGAACTTTCCTTCAATTATTGGTGTTTCGAAACCTTTCATACCACGCTCGACAACAAAACCACGAATGACACCATCGAGTTTCGCCCAGACAACAGCCAAATCTGCAATGGGTGAATTGGTAATCCACATTTTCGCGCCATTTAGGAGGTATCCATTGGCTGTCTTTTCTGCCCTGGTAATCATGGAGCCTGGGTCAGACCCATGATCGGGCTCTGTCAGTCCGAAACAGCCTACCCACTCGCCTGTCGCTAACTTCGGCAGATATTTCTCCCGCTGTTCTTCAGTGCCGTAAGCATAAATCGGATGCATGACCAATGAAGATTGCACACTCATGGCTGAGCGATAACCACTGTCTACCCGTTCCACTTCCCGTGCGACGAGACCGTAGGACACATAATTGACATTGGAGCAGCCATACTTCTCCGGCAAAGTTGAACCTAAAAGCCCCAGCTCACCCATTTCATTCATAATCTCACGATGAAAATATTCATCACGGTAGGCCTGTTGGACCCTGGGGAGTAACTTGTCCTGGGCGTAGTCCCTGGCTGTGTCTCGGATCAGACGTTCATCCTCGCTGAGTTGTCCGTCAAGAAAAAATGGATCTTGCCAATTAAATTCAGTCATCGTGTCCTCTACATCTATTCTTGGCGCATGGTGATCGAGATGCCTATAATCCCGCTCAATCTCGCGCCTGTATGATTTGAAAGGCGCTATTATAAGTTGTGTATTCACCATAATGATAGAAGGCAGATTCAATGGCACTTGATCAAGAGACCCTTGGGCAATTTCTG
>CAZAZB010000392.1:0-3960 GCA_964489485.1 uncultured Pseudomonadales bacterium
ATCAGCGAGAAGATTGATTGTTTTGCCATGAATACTCCAGGTGTTCTGGTCGGGCTCGCAACGGGTGAAATCACCCTCTTCGATCAGCAATCGGTTGTCAGTTAATTTATGTAATTTGACAGCTCGACCCCGTAAGCCACCCTGATGAAGCACAAATGTCGCAGCGTCAACTATGCCCGTACCCTCGAAAAGGTTGGCAGTTGCGGCATCGCCATGGAGTAACAATCCCGGTTCTCGCATTGTGATAGGGCCACTCAATGTCGCTATGTCAGTTTCATCGTCGATGGATATAAAGGGTGAGGTAATTCTTCTAGACCCCTGTCGAATTTTAACATCACCGTTGAAAGTGGTTGAATGGTCTACAACCTGCAAGGCGTCTTCTGCGGATACGTGAATTGGGTCATTGGCGTCCGGTGGTGCTTGCCCTTCGATCCCATCTGGCTGAATATATAGGCCATTGCAGGCCCAGGATAAGGCTTTTTGTTGTTTCGGCGTTAGATTGTCGCGATCCACCCAGTCGGATTCGGCTGCACTTCTTGCCTGGTGGCTTTCTTTGTCAAGGTGGTTCGTTTGAAGGCCATTCGATTGAAGATCGCTTGTTTGAAGATCGTCCGCCAGGAGGGTTCCGATCAGGGCAAAATCTGCAAGGAAAATTTCTGTCAGCGTAAAGCCAGAAAATACGAGAATGAACCAGCAGGAAAAGGCCAAAACCGTTCCAAAAGATGTCTTGCCGGTTTTGATCATGGCATTGCGAAGATGGTGGGTGTGCTCATATTGATTCGGATAGTGGATAATAGAACATTAGATGATTAAGGTCAGTCAATTTTTCGTATGAGTAAAGATTCAAGATTAGCGCAACTCAATGTTTGGGCGGTTGAGCAGCTGGAAAAGTTATCCATCAAGATACCCGCGGCAGAGCAATTGATAGCGGCGTCAGATGACGCAAGTTTCAGACGCTACTTTCGGTTTCAGAATGCCTTGAGCGATTTCATCTTCGTGGATGCACCACCCAATCAGGAAGAAATTGGTCCCTTTGTATATGTAGCGAAATTGCTCACCGAACATAGCGTACACGCGCCTGAGGTTCATGCAATCGATGAGGATCTGGGGTTTATGATGCTCTCAGATCTGGGCAACTTACTCTACCTGGAGGTTCTGGAGCGCAATGTCTCCGCTCGTGAATTTACCCAAGAAAATTTACAACCTGAAACGCCATCTGATGCAAACCTTTATCAGGAAGCGTTGAACGCACTTGTTTCAATGCAGACTATCGACGCGGTATTACCCGAATACAATGCAGACCTTCTTGAGAATGAGATGAACCTCTTTCCCGATTGGTTGCTCGAAAAACTCCTTGGCTTCCCGCTTTCCAAGGAGGAAAAAGGATTGCTGGATGACGTGTTCGACTTGATGAAGGCCAATGCGCTGGAACAGCCTCAGGTGTTTGTGCATCGCGACTATCACAGCCGGAATCTCATGGTAGTAGATCACAACAGCCCCGGTATTATTGATTTCCAGGATGCGGTCTTGGGACCTGTTACTTATGACCTGGCATCGCTGCTACGGGATTGCTATATCGCGTTGCCACCGGGAGATCTTACTTTTTGGGTGGATGAGTGTCGTCAGCAGATGATGTCGAGGGGCGTGCTTCAGGATGTAGATGCTCACATTTTTAGAAGGTGGTTTGACCTGATGGGTTTCCAGCGACATCTCAAATGCTCGGGCATATTCGCACGATTGTATCTTCGAGATGGAAAGGGGAGGTACCTCGGCGACATTCCGCGAGTTGTCAATTATCTGATAGAGGTGAGCGAACAGTACGATGAGCTTCGTGATTTTGGCGATTGGCTCTCGGCGCTGGTGGTGCCCCGACTCCAAGAGGAGATCTTCGTTAGATGAAGGTGATGATACTGGCAGCTGGGGAAGGAAGAAGGCTTTTACCCTTGACACAGACCACGCCCAAACCGTTGTTGCGCGTTGGTTGTCGGACATTAATTGAAAGGCATGTTCATGCCCTTGTTAGCTCGGGCTTTACAGAAATCGTAATCAATCTCTTTCATCTAGGGACCTTGATCGAAGCCCTCCTGGGCGACGGCGTCAGTGTCGGTGCAGAAATTAGTTATATCAATGAGCCTCAATTGCTTGAGACGGGTGGTGGCATCAACAACGCGCTGCCGATCCTGGGAGAAGATCCTTTTATCGTTGTTAGCGGCGATATCTATACGGATTACCCTTTTGAGAGATTACCAGAGCAGCTGCCTGAGAATATCCTCGGTCACCTGGTCATGATCGAAAACCCTGCCCACCACATGCATGGGGACTTCGGATTAGATTCAACTAGTGCGCTGCTCAATCATGAGAGTGATCGGTTTACGTATTCTGGCATCAGCGTCTTGTCACCGCTTTTCTTTAAAGACTGTCTGTTCGGAGATGGCCAACAGCCCCGTTTTCCACTTCGCAAGTTAATGGATCCTGCAATTTCTGCCGGTCAGATGTCGGGTGAAATGTATACGGGATTCTGGATGGACGTGGGGACAATTGATCGATACGAGGAGCTCCAGCGATTGCGGGGCTAACAGGCTCCCGGAAGTTGGCTGTCGCTCCTTCCTTTCATTCTGTAAACTAGAGCGCTGTTGAACGATTGTCCTGGGTTGGAGTCACTTGGAAAACCTTATTGCACCATCAATACTTGCCGCAAATTTTGCCCGACTCGGCGAAGAGGTCGACGCTGTTCTGGAGGCGGGCGCTGATATTGTTCATTTTGATGTGATGGATAATCACTATGTTCCCAATCTAACAATCGGCCCCATGGTTTGTCAGGCGCTCAGAAAGCATGGTGTGACGGCGCCGATTGATGTTCATCTGATGGTGAAGCCGGTTGACCGTATTATTGGTGATTTTGTAGATGCTGGTGCGAGTTACATCACATTCCATCCAGAGGCGAGTGACCATATCGACCGCTCCCTTGAGCTCATTCGTTCAGCAGGGTTGAAATGTGGGCTGGTTTTTAACCCGACAACTTCTCTGGACTACCTTGAATATGTCATGGATAAGATAGACATGGTGTTGATTATGTCTATTAACCCGGGTTTTGGTGGCCAATCCTTTATCCCGTCTACACTCAAGAAACTAGAGAGCGCGCGGAAGTTGATTGATGCGGCCGATCGAGAAATTCGTCTGGAGGTCGATGGTGGTGTCAACATTAATAACATTGCCGAGATTGCTCGCGCTGGCGCAGATACTTTTGTTGCCGGGTCGGCGATATTTGGTAAAGATGATTATTCTGCGACGATTCTTGCCATGAGGGAAGAGTTGGCGAAAGAGGATCTGTAAGAACAGGATGCGCAAGAAGTGTTGTCAATTATTGGGTAGTTGATTATGCTTTGCATCTCAACAAATTGAATTGATCCTAATCGATCGAAGAAATCACGATAAATCAAATGCGAAACACACGGTATAACACTCGGTACTGCACACTAGCTTGTGAATGGGCTCGTCTCTCTTGGCGATGGTGATCTGACACCATTTCGTTCCCCGGGGACCCACATTGGGCGCCCAATTAAATCAAATGTTATACCGGAGATTGACCGATGACGCCTGATCAATATTCAGAGCTAGCCGCTCAGGGCTTTACACATATACCTGTTACACGCGAGTTATTCGCAGACCTCGACACACCACTATCTTGTTATATCAAAGTAGCGCGGGGGGCCTATAGTTATCTTCTGGAGAGCGCCAATCAGGGTGGTGAAAAATGGTCCCGATATTCTGTGGTCGGTCTGCCTGCTAAACAAGTGCTCAAAGTATTTGGTAACGAACTCATCATTGAAAATTCTGGTGAGATTGTGGAGCGCAATTCCTGCGATGATCCGCTCTCCTATATAGAGTCATTTCAGTCGAAGTTCAAATACCCGGAACTGGCCGGGCTACCCATCTATACAGGTGGGCTTGTGGGTTACT
>CAZAZB010000393.1:0-3956 GCA_964489485.1 uncultured Pseudomonadales bacterium
GTTGTGGAAACGCCGGCAGATTTGATTGCTATTGAACAATCTGCCAGTTACCGGGGTTACTATTTTGTACTGATGGGCAATCTGTCTCCCATTGATGGGATCGGTCCTGAAGAACTTGGTATTGATCAGCTCATGGGTCGCTGCGCCGATGGGGTGCAAGAGGTTATTTTGGCGCTTGGTTCAACGGTTGAAGGGGAAGCAACAGCTCACTACATATCGGAGGTAGCGAAGCCTCTTAATTTGTCTCTATCTCGAATTGCACACGGTATTCCAATAGGCGGTGAGCTGGAATTTGTGGATGGCGGAACCTTGTCCCACGCGCTCGCCGGTAGAAAGCCCATCTGATGCCTGCACCTAAACGCTATATAGAGAGCCCATCGGACCTCAAAGAGGCCGTTGCTGCCTGCTTAGAGGTATCGGTCGTTTCCATCGACACCGAATTCGCCCGTTTCAATACCTATTATCCAATCGTCGGACTGATCCAGATTTATGATGGCGAGACCTGCTACCTCATTGACCCCATCGCGGTGGAAGATATTTCTCCCCTGGTTGAACTGCTTGAATGCCCGTCGGTGTTAAAAGTTTTTCACGCCTGCTCGGAGGATATGGAGGTGTTTCAATATTGTATGGGGTCATTGCCATCTCCGGTCTTTGATTCACAGGTTGCGGCGGCTGCGCTGGGCGTTGGGTTTTCCATGAGCTATCAAAATCTGGTTTCTCACTATTTATCCATCAATGTACCGAAAGAAGAAACAAGGTCTGACTGGTTGCAGAGACCCCTGACAGAAAGCCAGTTGGAATACGCGGCACTGGATGTGATCTATCTGCTTCGGGTCTATGAGATGCAGCGCGAAGAGCTGGCTAAGGTTGGGCGGGGTTCCTGGGTGGAGCAGGATTGCCAGTTGCTTTCAAAAGACCTTGGCACCATGGTTGAACCTGATGACGCTTATAAAAAACTTAAAGGGCTTTCGCGTCTGGATCGTAAACAATTGTCCGTGTTAAAAGCGGTTTGCGCCTGGCGAGAGGTGCAAGCCCGTCTGTCCAATGTCCCTCGTAATCGCCTGGTGGATCAAAAATCACTCATGATCATCGCCACCAGTGACCCTCTTGAAAAATCTGACCTACAATATGAGGCGGACATGTCGCCGCGGCAGGTTCGAAAGTTTGGTGATGATCTGTTGTTCCTGGCGCAAGAAGCGCGTCATTTACCGGTGGATCAGTATCCGGCACTCCTCAAGAAAGATGCCGTTAAGGTCAACAGTAAGCTGCTGGGGCTGCTGCGGCAAGCCGTCCAATCCCGCGCAGAAGAATTGTCTGTTTCGCCGGAACTGCTAACCAAGAGGCGACATCTGGAAAGTTTGATACGATCTGCTGATCGAACGGGAAACTATGCCCTGCCGGAATCCTTGTTGGGTTGGCGAGAGGAAGCCATTGGACTTCATTTGTTGGAGGTGCTCTCTTCAGGAAAGGAATCTTCTGGAAAAGAGTCTTCGGGAAATTCGGACTCAGAAAATCCGTTGTCAGGGGTGCAGCCCAAATGAGTGTCAATTGCGATGTCTACAAGAGTCGAAGTAAGGAAGGCATCTATCTTTATGTGATCCGGGAAGATGGGCTTAAGCGCGTCCCGGATACGCTATTGGAACGATTTGTAGAACCGGAACTTGCGCTCTCGTTTAGGCTGACACCGGATCGTACGCTCGCGAAAGAGGATGCAAAGGTGGTTTTCGAGAATCTTGAATCCCAGGGTTATCACTTGCAACTCCCGCCACTAGAGAAATGTTAGATTTCTGGAAAGAAAAATCACTTGATGAAATGTCCACAAAAGAGTGGGAATCACTCTGTGATGGCTGCGCCCGGTGTTGTTTGCACAAGCTGGAAGACGAGGAAACTGGCGAAGTCCATTACACTTCTGTGGTCTGTCAGTATCTCGATGAATCAACGAGTCGCTGTACCTGTTACCTGGAACGAAACGAACGTGTCCCTGAATGTGTCTGGTTGACGCCTGAAACAGCCAAAGATTTCAAATGGCTTCCAACAACCTGTGCTTATCGTTTGTTAGCGGAGGGCAAGGAATTGGAGTGGTGGCATCCTCTGGTCTCCGGTTCTGTGAAGACAGTTGAAGAGGCGGGTATCTCTATCAGAGGCAAGTGTATCTCTGAAGAACATGTTCATCCTGATAGCTTCGAGGAAAGGCTTATCAAGTGGGTTGAGCTTTGAATGAAAAGTCCTGGTGCCAGTCTGAAAAGGAAAGATGCCGATGAGTGAACTGGTTAATCACTATGAATATATTTTTGCCTGGGCGATCTATCTATTTGCCGGTGCAGGATGCTGTGCCGTTTGGTGGAAAGTGACATCGTTCATTGCCCACCGGGGTTGGCGGGATCTGACCAGGGGAATCGTGATGGTGTTGATTTTTACACCCTGGTTTACAGGTGAAACGGCTCAGTTCTTTGCGCCAGCGGTTGTGGTGCTCTTAATGGATCTCCTGCTAGAGGGCGCTGCAGGGGGGCTCAAAGGGGGTCTTGCGCTACTGATCTCCAGCTTCGCCATGTTGGTTGTGCTGACCTTCCGGCTTGTTCGGTATGGAAAGCACTTCTAGCCATTCAGCGGTATTATCCCTGTCTATTCACGGTCTTCCCCATGCCCTTGATATGTCTAGTCGGGCAAATTAAAGTAGGTCAGCTGGTTTTTGTCTAGATTCGAATATTTAGCCACCTTAATATCTGACCCCGGTCACGACCTGACCCTGGTCACGATCTGGTAGATCTAACCAACAAGCCAATCCCTAAGTCGTTAATATGGTTATAAAAATATGAATTTTTCCAGTACAAGCACATACATCGCAACCGATGAACTTCAAATGGCGGTAAATGCTGCTGTCACACTTGAAAGGCCTCTCCTTATCAAAGGTGAACCAGGCACGGGTAAGACGATGTTGGCTGAAGAAGTGGCAAACTCTCTCGGTCTAAGGCTGATCCCCTGGCACATCAAGTCAACCACCAAGGCGCAGCAAGGGTTGTATGAATATGATGCGGTTTCACGATTGCGAGATTCCCAATTAGGTGACGAACGCGTCCATGACATCAACAATTACATTGCTAAAGGCAAGATGTGGGAAGCTTTTGATGCAGACGAAAAGGTCGTCCTGCTGATCGATGAAATCGATAAGGCAGATATCGAGTTTCCCAACGACCTGTTACTGGAACTGGACAAGATGGAGTTCTTTGTTTATGAGACAGGTGAGAATGTCAAAGCGAAGATTCGTCCTATCGTTATTATCACCAGCAACAATGAAAAAGAATTGCCGGATGCTTTCCTGCGCCGCTGCTTCTTCCACTATATCCAGTTTCCTGATAGGGAAACAATGCAGGAAATCATTGATGTCCATCACCCGGATATCAAGAAAGATCTGGTCAAAGAAGCCATGGAAATTTTCTTTGATGTGCGAAAGGTGCCCGGTTTGAAGAAGAAGCCATCAACGTCTGAATTAATCGATTGGCTAAAATTGCTGATGGCTGATGATATTCCTGATGAAATATTGACAAACCGTGATACATCCAAAGCAATTCCTCCTCTTTATGGCGCACTGGTTAAGAACGAACAGGATGTACAGCTGCTTGAGCGACTTGCCTTTATGAATCGTCGACAGAGCAACAGCGGTGGCGGATCTGCATAACCCTGAGCCAAGGAAGATAAGATGTTAATCAATTTTTTCCTGGCATTAAAAAAAGCCAGGATTCCGGTTTCAATAACGGAACTGCTAGCGCTGCTGGACGTGCTCAAGGCGCGTCTGGTCTATGCTGATGTGGATGAGTTTTATTACCTGAGCCGTATGGCGCTGGTAAAAGACGAGCGCCACTATGACAAGTTTGACCGTGCTTTCGGTGCCTACTTCAAAGGTCTTGAAGACATGGCGAGTATGCTCGCGTCGTTAATACCCGATGAATATCTCCGAC
>CAZAZB010000394.1:0-3952 GCA_964489485.1 uncultured Pseudomonadales bacterium
ATCATCCATTGGAACTTCAATCACTATGTGGTTTTTGAAGGATTCCACAAGGGCCGTGCTTATATCAATGATCCGGGCCACGGACCAAGAGACATACCACTTCAGGAATTCAATGATTCTTATACCGGTATTGTACTGACCTTTGAACCCGACGCTAACTTTGTAGAAGAAGGCAGTAAGCCGGGTTTTATTAAACCATTGATGCGTTATCTTGAAGGTGAGAGTTTCGGGTTAGTCTATGTTGTTCTTGTTAGCTTGATGTTAGTACTACCGGGAATAGCGATAGCAGGACTACTACAGGTCTTTATTGATCAGGTTCTAATTGGAACATCAAAGAACTGGTTATATCCATTGATGTTTGGCTTGATTGTCGCAGCGTTCCTAAATGCCGCATTGACAGCGCTACAGCAAAAATATCTCCTTCGTCTGGAAACTAAGTTAAGCCTTAGAATGTCCGCATCGTTTGTCTGGCACATGTTAAGACTGCCGATGCATTTTTTCACGCAGCGCCATGTTGGGGATTTATCTGATCGAATTGCGACCAATGATGATGTTGCCAGTATGATATCCGGGGACCTGGCGAGTAATGTCATCAATCTGGTATCTGTTGTTTTCTATGGCTTTGTCATTGCCATGTATGATGTATGGATTGCTTTGATCGGTTTTACACTCACGATACTCAATGTTGCTGTACTTCGATTCACGAGTCGACGCCGGGAAGATATTAACCGTGCGCTCCTCAATGATGGTGCCAAATGGTCTGCATCGACGCTTGGCACGATACGAACAATCGAAACCCTAAAGGCGTCAGGTATAGAGCACGAAGCCTTCTCGCAATGGTCTGGATTCCAGGCCAAGATCCTGGGGGATTCGCAGAAGCTGGGCATGATGAATGTCAGGCTGGCGGTGCTTCCAGTTCTCCTTGAATCCATCACTGGGTTAGCTGTATTGGCTATTGGTGGTTTAAATATTATGAACGGGACCATGACCATCGGTGCCCTGGTGGCTGTTCGTACGCTGATGGGCAGCTTTACAGGTCCGATCTCTGCATTGGCAGGTATGTGGGATGAGCTTGTTCAGATTAAGGCGAGTTTGACTCGTCTGGATGACATTAATGCCCACCCCATCAGTTGGATGTTAGGGAATGGTGAATCTGGTCACAACATTGCTGGACACAATGGGTCAAGTGACGGTGTTATGGCTCATGATGTCGAAAACACTAGCCATTTTGTTAGCCTAACGGGGCAGCTAGAGCTAAAAGAAGTCAGCTTTAGTTACTCACCTTTTGACCCTCCTCTTGTAGATGATTTCAGCATGGTGTTGGCTCCGGGGTCGAGAGTTGCATTGGTGGGAAGTTCTGGCAGTGGGAAATCAACATTGGGTAAGCTCATGTGCGGGTTGCTTGAGCCTGTTAGGGGACAGGTCTTTCTGGATGACATTGTGATCGAGAATATTCCGCGCCAGATATTTTCTGGTTCAGTTGCCTATGTCGATCAGGATATTTTCCTTTTTGAAGGGACCGTGAGAGACAATCTGACCCTCTGGGATACGAGTATCACTGATGAAGCTATTACTCGTGCACTAAAAGATGCAGCCATTCATGATGTCATTATGGCCCGGCCGGATACCTATAATTGCCACGTGGCGGAAGCGGGTGAGAATTTTTCTGGCGGTCAACGACAACGGCTGGAAATCGCCAGAGCCCTAGTGAACAACCCATCCCTGCTGATTCTGGATGAGGCGACCTCTGCCCTCGATCCTGCGACTGAGAAAATGATTGACGATAATTTAAGGCGTAGAGGCTGCGCTTGCATCATCATTGCCCATCGTCTTTCGACCATTCGAGATTGTGAGCAGATCATTGTTCTGGATCAAGGTGAGATTGTCGAGCGTGGTGATCACGATACCTTACTCGCCATGGATGGTCATTATGCAGAATTGATAGATTCTGAGGGCTGATGATGACCTCCAAGCACCCTATTCAAACAGTGGATACTACCAAATTGACTGGCAAGGGTGATGGTGACTGCCTGGGCGAGGATCATCTGCTGTCGCTGGTGGTGGATAGTCAACAGCGTGCCATTGATTCCGGTCGCCCATTGATTCTGGATGACAATATTAAGAACTTCACAGTTCTGGAAGGAGTAACAGACCTGTTTGTTGTGGCCTGTTTAGAAGGTATCCAGCTTGGCAGGCGATTTCCTCTGGGGAGGCTTGCCGTAGGTGAAGTGATGATCAACCCGATATTTGGGCGAGGCGAAAACTCGACTCTGGCGATTATCGCAGTTGGCTTTGGCAATACGAGGATTGCGACAAACCTGCCTTTAGATCAACTTTCTGATGCACAGATTGGTTCAATTCAGCGGTCTATGACAAGGCGAATTGAGGAGTTTTCCGGCGATAGCCTGCCAAGCGAAAACGCTCAAGCAATGGCAGAATTTCTCATTCAGTACCGCCATGAATTGAGCACCAGAGTAGCCTTACAGGGTAAAATAGAAGCACATCGGCTTGAGGCAACATCGCGTGAGAATGACCGACTTCTTGATTCGGCATTTAACAAACTGTCGGCGAGTATCCACGAACACAGGGAGACACACCTTGGTCAATCCGATGATGCCTTGTTGAACGCGCTGGGCATGGTCGCGGCACCGCTTGGAATTGAAGTTATCACACCACAAGATGGTGGTGCTAACAATGAGATGACACATAGGCTTGAATTGATTGCGTCTACTTCAGGCTTCAGAACGCGTGAAGTTGTGTTAAGCGAGAATTGGTGGATGTCAGATGCAGGGCCGCTGCTAGGAAAAACGAAGCAGAGCGGTTCCCCGGTCGCGCTGTTGCCGAAACGACGCGGCTACCTCTTGCGTGATCCGGAGTCTGGCAAGGAGAGACGGGTTGATGCCAAAATTGCCTCGCAGCTTAGTGAAACAGCCACAATGTTTTATTTACCACTTCCACATGGCCTCGATTCTTTATCATCGATTGTCAGACTGATATTGGGTTTTGTGCATCGAGACATCAGAAGGTATTTATTGATAGGGCTATTGGGCGGTGCTCTGGCCACCATCACGCCTTTCCTCACCGGAGTATTGCTGGAACATGTACTACCGAGTGCGAGCAAACCTCAGCTGTTTCAAATACTTACCGGGCTCTTTGTTCTTTCCCTGGGCGCCATGTCTTTCAGTGTCATTCAGAGTGCCATATTACTGAGAATGAGTGGCAAGACTGATCTCCATCTCCAGGCTGCAATATTCGATCGTTTGTTGCGATTGCCTGTCGTCTTCTTCAGGCGATTTGGTGCTGGTGATCTTGCTGAGCGTTCCATGGGCATCCATCGCATTAGGGACATATTAACAGGGGCAACGATTTCAGGGATTCTTGGGGCAGTTTTCTCACTATCGAGTCTGGGGTTGATGTTTTACTACCACTGGAAGCTGGCACTACTCGGATTGTTATTGATCGTCATTAGTTTGATTGTGACGACAGGCCTGTCCTTGTGGCAGCTACGTCAGGAACGGTCTGAAATTGAGTTTGAAGGACAGGTTGCGAGCTTTACAACGCAGATGTTGAGTGGCATCTCAAAGCTGCGAGTCGCTGCTGCAGAGGAGCGTGCCTATGCCAGATGGACGACGATATTTGCTGAAGAAAAGTCTCGTTTCATTAAATCGGAAAGGATTGGTAATATACAGGCAATATTCTTTGCATTCTTCCCAACGCTGATCAGTATTGCCATAAACATTGGAGCGGTCACTGTTATTGCAAATTCCTCAACGGCAAGTCAGGGACTCACAATCGGGGGGTTTATTGCCTTCAGTGCTGCATTTGGCCAACTCCAGGCTGCAATGGAATCCATGGCGGGGACATTGACGAGTGCTCTCTCTATTATTCCGGTGTACGAGCGCATCAAACCAATCATTGAAACCCAGCCGGAAAATAACAGATCTGCAACGCG
>CAZAZB010000395.1:0-3944 GCA_964489485.1 uncultured Pseudomonadales bacterium
TGGGGTCTACACCTTCTTTAGCCACTTGAAGTGGTCCTGGGCGATTGCCCTTGGTTATGCAGCGAGTATTTACCTGCACTTTTTGATTAACAGCCCCTAACCGTTGTCGCTTAATTTATTGGCGAGCGGTTAGCAAATACTAAGCAGCTTCTCGGTAAAGTTGTTGTTGGTATCCCGCAAGTTTTGACTCAAGAGTGTTGCAATTCCCATTAGAACCTTGTTAGCGATTGCTGGTTGCTCCTCGTTAAGCTTGTTAAAGTCCTCGCGCTTAAGAACAATGAGTTGCAGTTTTGTCAGTGCACGTACTGTTGCTGATCGAGGTGAACCATCGATGAGTGACATTTCACCGACGGAACGTCCTTTTGAGAGTTTGGCAATCGTGTGTTTTTTTTCATCGAACTGTTTGATGACTTCAACCTCGCCCTCGACGATAAAAAACATATAGCCGCCATGCCCACCTTCTTTGAATACATAACTGCCTTCTTCGTAGTCGTGTTGAAACATGAATTCTTCAATGATCTTGTAGTCCTGTTCCTCCAGGAAATTAAAAAGTTCCAATTTGGATAAGAGACTTTCAAGTGAGCTGCTCATAGGGTCTGCCTAGTCCTGATCATTGAGTCGGAGTATGATGGTGGTTTGATCAATGTATAGCAAGAATGCCGATATGAGCAGTAAAAGTGAGGTTGAAATGACAGACGGTCTAAGAATATCAGTCTTGACCGTGTCAGACACTAGAACGATAGAAACTGATACTTCAGGACAGTTCCTGTGTGATGCCCTTGAAGCGTCGGGTCACCAACTTGTTGGCAGGACAATCGTCATTGATGATATCTACAGGTTAAGGGCAGTCGTATCGAACTGGATTGCGGAGGAAACTACCCAGGTCATACTGGTGACAGGTGGAACGGGATTTACCACGCGTGATTCCACGCCGGAGGCTCTAGCGCCTCTACTCGATACGCAAATTCCGGGCTTTGGTGAACTGTTTCGACAAATTTCCTATGAGGAGATCGGTACTTCGACCGTTCAATCGAGAGCTCTTGGTGGGCTCGCCAACGATACACTTGTCTTTTGTATGCCTGGATCTACGGGAGCATGCAAGACCGCATGGAATGGTATTCTTCAGGAGCAGCTTAATGTTAATAATCGGCCCTGCAATTTCGCCGAACTACTCATTAAGGGGTCACACTAGTGGCATTGTTGCCCGTCGATGGTGTCATCGAAGATTTGCTCGCAGGTGTCACACAGATCACCGAGTTTGAAGATGCCTTACTTGCCGACCTGGGTGGGCGTTATCTGGCTGAAGATATTGTCTCGGCCGTTAACGTGCCGCCGCAGGCAAATAGTGCAATGGATGGTTATGCAGTCCGCAGTGATGAGGTAGAGAAGGGTTCAACCTACACGATCAGTGATCGTATTGCCGCGGGCACTGTTGGAAATCCTCTTCAACCTGGCACAGTTGCACGAATTTTTACCGGAGCAGAGATTCCCCCGGGTGCAGATGCAGTTGTTATTCAGGAAAACACCAGCGCAGATGGCGATACTGTTGTTATTAACGACAGCACCGAACCAGGAAAGAACATTAGACCCAGAGGTCAGGACATCTCCATTGGTGATGTCATTCTTGAGCGCGGGCGGCGAATTCGTGCACAGGATATTGGATTGATTGCATCAATAGGTCTGGCGCAGGTCAAGACTTGTAGGCAGTTGCGGATTGGTATCATGTCAACGGGAGATGAGTTGATTGAGCCGCCGAATGCTCTTCAACCTGGGCAAATCTATAATTCGAACCAGCATTCCCTGACAGAGTTGGTCAAACAACTGGGTATGGCGCCGGTAGATCTGGGTATTGTGAGGGATACGCCAGCAGCGACTGTTGCTGCGCTCACCAGAGGTGCAAAGTGCTGTGATTGCATCTTGAGCACCGGTGGTGTTTCAGTAGGCGAAGAAGACCATGTCCGTGATGCTGTAGAGAAACTTGGAAGCCTCGACATCTGGCGTCTTGCCATCAAGCCGGGGAAGCCTCTCGCCTTCGGCAATGTTCTGGGTGTACCATTTTTTGGTCTTCCCGGAAATCCTGTCTCGATGTTCGTTACCTTTACAATTGTTGCCAGACCTTACTTGATTGCCCTGCAGGGTGGTAAGGATCACCATACGCGTTTTCTATTAGGTGAAGCAGACTTTCAATTAGATGGCGGAACCAGAAGAGAGTATATGAGAGTGAAGGTCGATGTGGACGGTTCGCGTGTCCTGCTACGAAAATACTCAAATCATGGTTCGGGGATTATGTCCTCTGTATCCTGGGCGGACGCGCTGGCAGAAATCGAGATTGGACAAAATGTCAGGCAAGGCGACAAACTCCGGTACTGTCTTATCTAAGGAAGCTCTGGTTAAGTTCGGACCGCCGAACTTAATCAGAGGTTTCCTAATCAGGATTATGGTGAGTATTTTTATAACCTGATACAAGAAGCAAGGCTGGGTGCGGCCTGGCATGGTAGAATTTTCACAGGAATAAATCGAAGGGTGATTTTATGGGACTTGTTGTATTGAGCATCATGCTTTCAATCATCCTTGGATGCTGTGTTTGGTTGGTGATCGGTGAGAAACTCCCCCCAGGCGGGGGTGAAAAATGGCCGGTGGTGAACAATATTGTTTGTTATGGACTGATGCTAGTGGTGCCGGTCTACCTTGTATTCTTCTTTACCTATTAGCCACTCTCTTTTTGCCCCATTACATTGCGCCAATACAAGATGAATCTTCCTATCGAAATTGACTCTATCAAAGGTTTTCTCGACCAGTCAGAAGGCGAGGCGCTGTTTGAACATTGTCTGTCTGTCGGAGCACTCGGTCCAAGTTTAGAAGTTGGAAGTTATTGTGGGAAATCAACAGTCTATTTAGGGCAGGCGTGCAAAGAAGCTGGCCGAACTCTCTTTGCGGTCGATCACCATCGCGGATCAGAGGAGCACCAGCTTGGCGAGGAGTATCACGATGAAGATCTCTATGATCAACATCTTGGTCAATTTGATTCGTTCCGCGCCTTCAGAGAGACATTGCGACTCGCGAGCCTGGAAGAAACAGTCGTACCCCTGGTGGCACCCTCTATTGTTTCGGCAAGAGATTGGTACACACCTCTGGCAATGGTTTTTATTGATGGTGGACATAGTATGGAAGCGGCGATGTGCGACTACCAGTCCTGGGTGACACACATTGTTCATGGCGGAATTCTAGCCATTCATGATTTGTTTCCTGACCCGGACATGGGTGGCCAGGCGCCTATTACCATTTATAATCTGGCGCTCGCATCGGGCCTTTTTGAAAAGCTGGTTGTCGTAAAAACTCTGGGTTTGCTAAGAAGGCTTTAAACAACCCGGAATCTACTTGTCGGGGCTTAGTCGTTGCCCGGTCCATAGTTGCTCAATAGAATATCTTGTGACCCATGAACTGTTGATTCTTCTCGAAACAAGTGTGCGGCACCTGTGTGATTGGAAAGTGCGTCAGCCGCTAACATCACAGCACCTGCTGTCCAGGTTGGTTTTTCCACAGGCCATAGGGCCTCGTCGCGAAAGACATATCCGGTCCAGTAGGAACCATCTTTGTCTCGGAATTGGTGCAGCCAGCTAAACAGCTGAACAGCTTTTTGATATTGATTTGCCGTCAAAAGTGCCATGACAAGTTCGCAAGATTCTGCGACGGTTACCCAGGGTTCATCGTTGACGCAACGGCTGCCGAGTTCTGGTACCACAAATTCATCCCACCTGGAGTTCAGGTGATGGTGTGCCTGTTGCCCCTGAATGACACCCGTAAGAACAGGATAGAACCAATCCATGGCGAAGCGGCTCTTACTATCCCAGGTCCGATCGAAACAGTCGGGATGGGTTGTCAGGGCATTACCAAGTTTTGTCCTTGCCAGAGCCCAGTCGCCCACCTTGATGTTGAGACTGGTT
>CAZAZB010000396.1:0-3910 GCA_964489485.1 uncultured Pseudomonadales bacterium
AACCTTTGTTAGCGAACATCGTCTTGTGTACCTCGCGTAAATAACGGTTCGAGCCCAAGGCGACTCGAATCTTGTGCTACATCACTCTCCAGATTTTCAATACTCGCAATGTCAAAATCGTTAGCCGCCCTAATAATCCTGGGCAATAGTGTCGCATCACTTGATGAGTTTAGGAACAATCCCGGTCTACGAAGTACCCAATGAACGGCTCTGCGAAGCGCATCTTCATCTCGAATCGGTTCGTACCAACTATATTTAGGTGATTCATCCCCATCAACCCATCGCCGTTTTGCGATGGACTTGATTGTTTGCATCGCTACCCCTTGTTCCTGACAGGCTGTATACAGCGCTTCAAACTCTTCTGCGTATTGTTTATCGAGCATCGATGTGTGGTTGTAAGGTAAAAGCACTGAAGCGAATTCGAAGGCTGCAAGACTTTTCAGATGCATTTCGGCTATGCGGGTTCCGTGACCTGTTACGCCGATGTAACGAACCAGACCCTGGTCCCGCGCCTCCACTGCTGCTTTCAAGGCACCGTCACGCCCCATGACGGTGTTCCAGTCGTCATCTTTTGCGAGATTGTGAAACTGGATGACATCAATCTGGTCCACACCCATTCGTTCTAGTGAACGCTCAATGCTGGACTTTGCTCCATCATAGGTTCTATCACCCGTCTTTGTAGCGAGAAAGAATTCGTCTCTGTGATCTTTAAGAAAGGGCGCTAGTCGAACCTCGGCTTCGCCATAGCTCGCAGCGACATCAATGTGGTTAATACCGGACTCCAATACGAGTTGCAGAACCGAATCTGCCTTTTCCTGGCGCATGCCGCCGATGGCGGCCGCACCAAAGAGGATCCTGCTGCTTTTGTGTCCCGTATTACCGTAGGGGATTTTTTCCATGACCATCTCCTGATTAAATGAGAGAACCTTGTATCACCTGATTCTTTGGTCTAACGACTACCTGAATGGGCCTCATCATCAAGCGTCTTCAAGAATTTTGTAAACTCGGCGACGCACCATTCAATTCGATGTGGCGCTGTTATGCGCCCAACGAATACATGTTCTTCTGCATCGCCATCAAGAGTAACAGGAATCAGTTGTTTCTGTTGGCTGCCCCATTGGTTGTGGCTATCAATGGCCGCCTTCGGGTCAATTGTCGTATCGTTTTTCATATACATGGTCGCCAGTGGAATCCGTTGCTGGGTGAAATCCACTGTTGAAACCCAATCCACCACCTTTTGCATCTCGATTAACGAAAGGGTCGAATAGCAACTCGTCCAATATTTACCTTCTTCCTCGTTCTGCGGTTCCCAGCTAATCTCTTTACCAATCAGTAGTCGTACCCAAAATGGTGCATGAGGCCAGGTGAGAATAAAGCTAAAGGGATTTCTGATTTTGAAATTAGGGGATAGAAACAGGAAGGCGTGGATTCTATCTGCAATTGATTCTTGATGTGCTAACCAGACTGAGAGCGGTGCGCCAGTAGATGTTGCCACAATGACAACTTTTTCACCCAACATGCTCGCGATGTGCCATGAATCGAGGGCACTTTGTAGCCAACGTTCAGATGGGGTCAACATGCCGGCACTTCCGACACCATGACCTTCCAGGCGTGCGTGGAACGCGTTAGCGCCAAATTCCTCTGCGAGGAGATCAGTCACCGGCGCTGTTTCCTGACGCGTAGCGGAAAACCCGTGAAGATAGAGAAAGCAGAATCTGGTTTTCCCCGGTTTCGCCGGATCAGCCCATTCAATGCCAGCTTCTGCGCCTGGGATCAGACCGGCCACCTTGTTTTCTGATTGCTCTAGCCAGCCCTCAAGTTCCGCCAGTGAAATATCTGCAGGTAGTTGACTGCCAGGCATCAGGGCATCGAGTTTGGGTCTTGGGCCGGTAATGACAAATATGGCGAAGACTACAATTACCAGACCGGAGCTGACCAAAATGATGGTCATACTCTACTCACTGATTGGGTGGCCACAGGGCAAGGTATATTTTTTGATTTTCTTTGTATTTTCTTCAAAATTATTGGGCATTCAGCATGCGTAAGTATCGAATTTATAATAGAATATCGCGTTTTTGCCGGTTCCTATGAACGGCGCATTGGAGTAACATAAGTTTATGCGTTTGCAGGCAATTAAGCTCGCTGGTTTTAAATCCTTTGTAGATCCTACAACAGTCCCATTCCCCTCAAATCTTTGTGCTGTGGTCGGTCCAAATGGTTGTGGCAAGTCTAATATTATCGATGCCGTACGTTGGGTGATGGGGGAATCTTCTGCGAAAACCCTTCGTGGTGAATCCATGGCTGATGTCATCTTTAATGGCTCCAACACCCGAAAGCCAGTGGGGCAGGCGACCATCGAACTTCTATTCGATAATACTGAAGGCAGACTGACCGGAGAATATGCGGCCTACAGTGAGCTTTCCATCAAAAGACTGGTCAGTCGCGACGGCCAGTCCAGCTACTTTCTAAATAAACAGAAGTGTCGAAGAAAGGATATCACAGATATCTTTCTTGGTACCGGACTGGGGCCACGCAGCTATTCCATTATCGAACAGGGGATGATCAGCCAGCTGATTGAAGCAAAACCGGAAGATCTCAGGGTCTTTATTGAAGAAGCGGCCGGGATCTCGAAATACAAAGAAAGACGTCGGGAGACAGAACGCAGAATCAATCATACGCGGGACAATCTTGATCGACTCAGTGATCTTAGAGAAGAACTGGAGCGCCAGCTACTCCATCTGGAGCGCCAGTCTAAATCTGCAGAAAAGTACACAGAATTCAAGAAAGAGGAGAGACTGGTTAAAGCTCAGTTGCATGGGTTGAAGTGGCAGGCGATTACGGACCAGGCGAAACAAAAAGAAGAAAATATTGCCCGTTTACAGAATGAACAGGAAGCCAGAATAGCAGACCAGCGACATGCCGATGCAGAAATTGAAACAGCGCGGGACAACCTGGTACAACTTGTCGATGAAATGAATGAGGTCCAGAAACGCTACTATGATTTTGGTACCGAGATTGCACGAATCGAAGATGGTATCCAATTCCAGAATGAGAGAACAAGACAGCTCAACACAGACTTGGGTCAGGTTTCCGAAAATTGGCGGAAAGTACAGGTGGATCTTGATGGTGATGAACGTCTACTTGAAACCTATCGGCGGGAAATAGCAGAGACAGAACCGCAACAACAAGAGATTAAATTGCATGAGGAGACTTCAGGTAATCGTCTTCTGGAGTCTGAGCAATCGATGCAGGCATGGCAGAAAGAGTGGGATGAATTTAACCGTAACGCAGCTGATTCTCGGCAGGCAGGTGAGGTTCAACAATCGAGGATTGGGCATCTTGAAGAATCTATCGAACGTCTAAATGGCCGAATTCGTACCCTGAAGACCGAATTGGAACGCCTCGAAGGTTTGTCGGTAGAAGAAGAAATTGGTCCACTGGAAGCCATGTTGGATACTCAGGAATCCCAGCGAGGGCGAATTGAAGAGGAAATTTCTGATCTCACGGCAAAAATTGATCGACAGCGTGATGAAAACTCTCACTTGAATACCGAACTTGATAACAAACGTAGTGAACTTCAGGCCATAAGAGGACGGTTTGCCTCACTCGAAGCGCTTCAACAAACTGCCCTGGGTCAACAAGATGATGCTGAAATGGGCTGGTTGGAAAAGCATGGTCTAAAAGGAAAAGACAGACTGGCTGAGAAAATCAAAGTGGAGTCAAATTGGGAGTTGGCGGTGGAAACAGTGCTGGGCGACTACTTGCAAGCTGTCTTTGTTGATGAACTGGACGCCTTGCCAGAGTTATTGGCAGATTTTAGTAAAGGTGCGCTGAACTTTGTTACAACAGAAATAAGCCCAGATGCGGTACCCCTAAGCCAATCCCTGGCATCCAAGGTATCAGGAGATAT
>CAZAZB010000397.1:0-3901 GCA_964489485.1 uncultured Pseudomonadales bacterium
ATCCCGTGGGGTTCGGCTTTCCCCTGAAGCTTACAGCGACCTGAAGAGACGGCTCTATTTGCAAAGAAAGATTGGCGGTCATGCGGTAGGCAAGCGAAGCGGAAATAGCAGACGCTCCCGCAAAGTCGCCGCCAGCAAGCGCCCATTCCCAACGACGAGATCGAAAACCATCTGCATTTAATTGATACGGTGTTACGGCAACATCACCCATACGGGTGCCTTCCAATTGGGAACGTCTGACCCAACCGATTACAGCTTTTCCACTAGAGCTACGATCAGATGTACGAATTCGATACCAGGCAGTTCGTTCTTTATCAATGATGATTTCTGCGCCTTCCTCGACCACATGGAAAACCGGATAGCCGCGACCGGGTCCCGTCCTAACATCCAGATAAGGGACGGTGACGACCACAACGGCATCCGCGGCTTGAACAGGGGCTACAACAAGAACTGCCAGGCAAAGCAATATCAGACAGATGAACGGGGCAAGTCTAATCATTATTGGGGCACCCTGAATGGATCGTTGTAGTATTGCGCACCAATATCCAGCCATTCAATTAACAGCCTCAACTCACTGCCAGTCAGGTAGTCGGCATGACTGGCTCCCGGCTCAAAACGTTGAAAGAACTGGCTGGACGCCAGGGCACCATTTGTCCGCATCGAAGGTGAAACATTGATCGGGCGAACCACGGGTATGGGATCGCCGTTGGCATCCAGAATGACTTCACCAAGTTCGTCCACCTCGAACACCTGATTGCCATTGGCATCAAATACCGGCTCCAGGATATCCACCAGTATCCCGCCATTTATTTCCTGCTCGGAATCGTTGAATAGTAGTTCGCGATAACTTTTGAAATGATCCGGTTGGTCGGTAGACGGACCATCCGTTAGGTCTAATTGTGCTGCCGGTACCCGCACAACACCAAGTTCGTCCACAATGTTGTGGCAACGGGTACAGGTTTTAGTTTGAAGCACCGTCACGCCATCAACGTCTACAATATCCCGGTTCACCGACCAGAGAGGGTGAATGTGGTCTTCATAATGAATGGTGATGCGACAGCTGGCTTGCCAGCTACCAAGGCAAGATGCGCTGACCGGCGCGGGTGAAGAAAGGGACTGGTAGTCGAATTCATAACTGGCATCAGGCGTTGCCTGAGCAGTATCTGTCCAGACATCCTCAAATATAATATTCAGGTTCGGGTCAGGAATACTTGAAGACCTGGCAAAACCTTGCGCCATGGTTTCCCCGGTAGCGATAGAGAATGCAGGATTCAGTCCGGAAAACGGCGCACCCGGATTGACAGATAGTGGGTCTGCATCACGCCGTCCGTGGGAAACGCGACTGTCTACCAGATGACAGCCATGGCAACGCAACACTTCACCGGGGCGAACCTGTAACCAGTTATTATGCCGCTGGCTGATCCTTCTTCCCTGACTATCCAGCAGGCTAATGGTGAAGGGTACATTCGCGGGTACCCGCGTAAAAACAGATCCGTCGGGATGAACCCTTGCATAACCAAGAATTTCTCGCATGGACTGGGCCCGTGATCGACCGAATGCTGTGCCCGGCAGGTCAACGATTTCATCATCTGGCATAGAAACAGGTTTGAGCAGTCTTAGAAAATGCACAGGTCGATTAGCCGCATTGGTCAGTGATGGATTAGCAACAATGTCCAGATTGGGTAGGGCTGTATCCACGCCATCGACACCATAGGTACTCAATATATGAATAGCACCTGCGCTGGCATCAATGAGTGACTGGGTCTCATCATCGGCCATCTCAGGTTGAACAAAGAACGGAACTACTCTGGGGCTTAAGATGACCGCTTCTGCAATAAAGACACCTTCTTCTGGTGTCACCACGGGTTGTTGGCTGTCTTCATCAAGGTTGAGTATCCAGAGACCATAAAGTGGTTCGGCAGATTGAACGTCAGGATCCTGAAGCCGTTCCTGCGTGCAGGGAACGATGCTGCCTTCCATGGCAACAAGATCATTTGCCGTGGCAATCAGGCGACATTGTGACCAGGAAATCAGCAGGCGATTGGTGCCGTCGTAGAATGGATAAGCAGCTGCAAATCTGCCTCTCATTGATGGCATAGCAAGTTGCACGATATCTTCAAGGGGAGATTCCTGGCCTGGCTGCTGGAGCCCATCATTCAGGAAGGTCGGTTGATCCACTTCGACAAAATTCTCCACATCGAGAAACAGAATGTCACCGCCAATAGTCGGATCTTCCTTGTCTCGTGCCAGTGCGATAAGCCGGCCGTCATCCAGTTCACGCAGGTCATGAAACGTAATGGTAGAACCATCCCGACCAGATGTTTCGCTATGGTATCCGTAGAGTCGTTCCAATCGCCGACCGTCCGGGTCCACCGAATAAAGACTCATCACATCATTACCGGGTGAATTGTCCCACCGGCTGAACACGATTCGCCCATTACGAGTGACTGTCGGCTTCTGATCATGGCTCTGGTTGAACGTGATCTGTTCAATGTCCGTTCCATCATCATTCATGACATGAAGGACAGATGCATTCTCCCTGCCATCTTCATCCTGGGCGCTAAACTGGGGTCGACCCTCATCCAGCAGAATTGCTCTTGACTGCCTTTGTCTGTCAGACGTAAATACGATCCGCCCATCCGGTAGAAATACCGGATCGCGATCCTGGCCAGATTCGGCGACCGTATCTGAACTGATCACCCGGCGCAGTGCATCTGTTTCCAGATCGTAAAGCCATATATTCCAGGAAGGTTGATCTTCGAGATCAGCATCCGGAATAAAAGGTCCTCTCATGGAGAAAAGTAAACGCCTTCCAGCATAATCTGGTTCGATATCACGAATGTCATACAGATCTAATGCATTCGCCTCATTTACAGGCAAAGACCCAGCAAGCACTCGTTCAATGGCACTCGGTATTGCACGATCCTTTATCACTAATTGTGCACCTGGGTCGAAAATATTGAGCTGCCGGGCGGATCGCATAACGCCCCCCTCGACCAGCGGTCTCGAAACATAGATGAGCGGAAAATCCTGCACGACCGGATCAATATTCTGCCCGGAATCAACAATGGCGATTGTCAGGTCATTGCCGGAAGTACCGCCATTACAGGCACTAACGACCACTATTAGCGGCATCACAATCAATATATGAAGGTAGCGTATGTATCTTGTTAGCATTAAACGAAAACATCTTTCGGAAACTTGAAGTCAAGCCTAGTGGCTTATTCACTTCTCGCCTGTGACGGAATTCACAAAACAATAATTTACAAAGTGCAAATCGTGCGTTAGTTCACGAAACGACAATTTATGAGTGCCAGTGGTCGTTCTAATTTCCTAATCTTGTTGCTCAGATTCATCCAACAGGTGATTTATGCCGATACGGTTTCTAAAATTTTTTGCTCTTGCTGGCTTTCTCTGGGTCAACATCAACCTTGACGCGGGGCCAAGAGAACAGGCGCGCAGAATCCACGACCGTTTGGTTGGGGTGCCTGCGGAAACATCAGTACTGGATTCAATGGAGAGCTTAATTGCTGCATCCGACGCCAACGGGGCTGCTTTGCTCGCAATGCAACAGCCAGATTTCTACCGAACAACGCTGAAAAACTTTGCCACGCCATGGACAAACAGAGATGGGGATATCTTTGCACCCTTAAATGACTATAGCGCGACGATCATTGGCATGGTCAGAGACAATGCAGACTTCCGGGAAATTCTTACCGGTGACTATCTCTATGTCGGCGCCGCCAGCACTGGCACACCCGCTTACTCTGCCACCACAAACAGTCACTATGAGGCATTGGAGCAAGGTGGTTTTAACCTCGCAGACGTTCTGGAAAGACGAAATCAGGCTGATCTAACAGGCATCCCCGCGACGGCAACTGCCGGTATCAACACCTCTCGC
>CAZAZB010000398.1:0-1179 GCA_964489485.1 uncultured Pseudomonadales bacterium
GGCGAATCAAATGCTGACTTCACAGCGACCACTTCAGGAAAAAATAGGGTTGTTCTGGCACGGACATTTCGCCACTAATGAAGACAAGGTTCGCGACTATCGAAAGATGTACAAGCAGCTACAGCTCTTCCGGAATGAAGGGCTGGGAAACTTTCGATCCCTGCTCCTTGGCGTCGCGCAGGACCCTGCGATGCTTGCTTTTCTGGATGCTGGTGTGAATGTAAAAGGATCACCTAATGAAAACTTTGCCCGTGAAATTATGGAACTGTTCAGTATGGGCGTGGGCAACTATAGCGAGCAGGATATTCGGGAGGCTGCCAGAGCATTCACCGGTTGGAACTATGTAGGCCTGGAATTCAGGGTAAATGCCGAACTGCATGATGCGTCAAATAAAACTTTCCTGGGTCAGCGGGGCTTATTTGATGGCGTTGATATTATCAACATTATCCTGCAACAGGACGCGACGGCATCTTTCATAGCAGCAAAACTCTACCGGCAAGGACACTTCAGCCGGCATGATGGCCGCATCTAATCTCATGACAGACCGGGATGAGGCATTCAATACACGGTATGGCAGTTATCGGGGCTGGCAAATGGCGATTGAACGGGTGAAACCCATTCCGCGTTTTACTGCTTCATTAAACCTGGCGAATCAGGTGAGCGATGCAGAACTGGCAACACCAGAGGATGTTGTTAGCTATTTCGCAGCTCGATTTCTGTCAGTCCCTCTGGAACAGGAAACCATCAATCAGCTCGCTGACTTTCTTGAACAAGAGTTGGGCGCTGACGACATCAAATCAGCATCATCCTATCTGGAGCAACCCTTGCGGTTACTGCTGCATTTATTATTAAGTCGACCTGAATACCAGTTAGGATAAACGTCATGCGCAGCAAGCCTAATGATCACTTCAAGCGTCGACACTTTCTGCAACTTGTTGCCGGAAGTACATTGCTCTCGCCCGTTGTAAAACCTTATGCGCAGATGCCAGCAGTAGAAGACGATCGAATTTTGGTTGTTGTCGAACTTTCAGGGGGTAACGATGGATTAAACACAATTGTTCCCTATGCTGATGATGCGTATTACCATCACCGACCCAGCATTGCCATAAAAAACCAGGACCTATTGAAGTGTGATGATCACTTTGGATTCAACCCGGGTATGTTGGGGTTCGAGAGGTT
>CAZAZB010000398.1:1279-3875 GCA_964489485.1 uncultured Pseudomonadales bacterium
TGAAGTGTGATGATCACTTTGGATTCAACCCGGGTATGTTGGGGTTCGAGAGGTTATGGCAATCAGGAGACCTGGCCATTATTCACGGTTGTGGATACGAAAACCCGTCCTTCTCCCACTTCACCTCGATGGCCTACTGGCACACTGCCGCACCCAATAGCGGTAATGAATTCGGGTGGATTGGCCGCCTAGCCGATGAGATGTTTTCCAAGCCAACACCTAATGCCATCATCGATATCGGCAACACACAATCTCTATCCGTTAAAAGTCGACGCCATACACCCGTGGTTTTTGATGATCCGGAACGGTTCCAACGCGATGCCTTCAGTCAGGAAAGGAAAATTTTGGGCAGCGTGACGCCGCAGAACACGATCAGCCAATATGACAATCCTACCCGTCGCTATTTATTAAACGTTGCCAATAGTGCACAACACAGTTCCAGACTCATCCGACAAGTCTGGGCCCAATATGAGACACCGATAGACTATGGCATTGCTCCGATTGATCTGCCTAAAGTGGCGGCCTGTATTCAAGGAGGGCTAGCCACACGCCTATATCATGTGAAGTTCCGCAACAACACCTTCGATACACATGTGCAACAACCAGCCATCCATCGACGCCTTCTGAGTTATGCCTGTGACGGCATCCATGGGTTTATTCGTGACATGGAAAGATTGGGCCTGGGAGACCGGGTCGTCGTGCTGGTCTATTCAGAGTTTGGACGTCGCGTACCGGAAAACGCGAACCAGGGTACAGACCATGGAAGTGCCAACGTGATGTTTCTTGCTGGCAATAAAGTCAAGGGTGGGCACTATGGTCGTTATCCCAGCCTGACTGATCTTACTGATGGAGGCAACTTAAAACATACAACCGATTTTCGTCGGGTTTATGCCACGGCAATCGACGGTTGGTTACAGCAAAATAGCTCTCGAACAGTTCTGAATGGTCAGTTCCCAACAATACCGGTCTTTTAACAATTGGAATAAATATGAGTAAGTTAAATATTGGCTTTTTTCTAATAGTGCTGATTTCTGCCTGTACCACCCATTCGAATAACGACATGATCGGTACTTCGCTTTTAAGCCCGGGAAATATTGTCATCCAGAATGCTTCAATCATTGATGGTAGTGGTGACCCCTCGTTTAAGGGCAGCGTCAGAATAGTTGCCGGTAAGATCGAAGATATTGGTGATATTGAGATTCAGAAGAATGACCTTGTTATAGATGCGATGGGCTTGACGCTGACGCCAGGATTTATCGACACACATAGCCACATGGATTCTGGCATGGAAAGCGTTCCAGATGTTCCAGCAGCATTGTCTCAGGGAATCACAACGGTGATTGTCGGGCAAGATGGCGAGTCACACCATTCTGCAAATGAACTAAAACAGCTATTCGACAAAACAAAATTTTCAATTAACGTGGCGAGTTACACCGGACATGGCACCTTACGAGACGAGGTGATGGGTGATGACTATAAGCGTACTGCTTCAGCTGTTGAAATTGAAAAAATGGCGGCATTGCTGAGAAAAGAAATGATCGCCGGATCTTTGGGACTTTCTACCGGGCTGGAATATGACCCCGGTATCTATTCGAGCAAGGACGAAATCGTGGCGTTGGCCGCCGTCGCGCATGCGTTTGGCGGGCGTTATATCAGTCATATTCGAAGCGAAGATCGCGCGGTCATGGCGGCGATTGATGAAGCGATTAATATCGGGAGGGCAACCGGTATTCCTGTTCAAATTTCTCATATCAAGCTGGGCAGGCTGGGCTTATGGGGTAAAGCTAATACCGTCATTGAAAAACTCAACAGGGCACGTGATGAGGGGATTGATATCACCGCTGATATTTACCCCTATACCTACTGGCAAAGCACCTTGAAAGTACTCTTACCTGAACGGGACTTCAATGACATAAAGGCGGCGGAATATGCGGTGACAGAGCTATCCTCTCCCGAGGGCCTGACCATCGCCGTTTTTCCAGCGGATAAAACCCTGGTTGGCAAGACGATAGCCGAAATTGCGGCGTTAAAAGGCCTCTCTCCAGCGGCAACTTATCTACAACTCATTAAAGAAGCTTATTCCGGAGATTTTGATCCTGACGAACGCCGCGAAAGCGTTATTGGTGTCAGTATGTCTGAACAGGATATTAATGCTTTTATTCGCTGGCCTCATACCAATCTCTGCTCTGATGGTGCATCAACGGGTGGCCATCCCAGAGGTTACGGATCTTTTCCACGCGCCATACGACAGTTTGTTAGAGAAGACAAGGTACTGACCCTGGAAAGCATGGTTCACAAAATGACCGGGCTAAGTGCCGCACATGTAGGCCTGTTGGGTCGCGGCCTGATTCGAGCAGGGTATGCCGCAGATTTAGTGTTATTTAATGCCGAGACCATAACTGACCACGCGACGATCAAGGATTCAACGAGAAGGTCAACCGGTGTTGACTCGGTTTGGGTGAATGGAGAGTTGGTATTCAAGTCTGGTAAAACTACTGCGCTAAGACCCGGGCAATACATCGGCAGAAAGAAATAGCAGGAGGTCAAAAATTGGGCTGGTTGCAAGAAAATTGCACGTAAATTGCACGTAAATATC
>CAZAZB010000399.1:0-3869 GCA_964489485.1 uncultured Pseudomonadales bacterium
GCTAAGGAATGCCGGTATTCCTAGAAGTATCCATGCTCGCATGAGTTTTTGATATTCTGCATCGTTGGATTCAGTTGTCATGATCTCTCTTATGCGAATCTGTATCCAGATAACCGGAAGCCAGCAAATGCCGATAAAACCAAATAGCGACATGACAACAAGGAACCAGGCCGAACCGAACGAAATGCCGGATTGAGTGGTTAGCCATAGCCCTGTGGCGAATTGGATCAACACCGATGGCATGGTAAATAGCCAATCAGCCAGTACAACATGTTGGGTCGTTACGATCATGGCTTCATGGTTACCCGACAGGTGGGCTTTGAACATAAAAAATGCGATGCCAAGCCCGGTGCCAAACAATACCGTCGCACTGAGTATGTGCAATAGTTTTATCCAAAGGTAGAGTTCCATCACGAGAATTCCTGTTTCTGTATTTCCCAGCTAATGTCAAGATCTTCTACTTCCCTGGAAAATTCTTCCAGGGTCACTTGTCCAAAACAGGTAACGGCACCCCTGTTTGATATATCTCCACGCGCTAACTTCCTGGCGAGGACCAGAGCGGGAGCGCAGGGAATTTCCGGGCCATGATTTTGACTAGCTGTTAGGTACCAGCTAACAATTTTGTGCTGTCTGTTCTCATCTAGTCCCGTTAGCCTGATATGCATACCGCCTCTGGTTGACCCCAGCCGAATAAGTTTTTCTCCGATGAATCGAAACAATGGGATCGCAGCGTCCCAACGTTTTACAAGACCTATCCGCGTCGTCCAACCCATGGACCACAATGCCAGATGCTCCCACCAGGCTTCTAGTGCAGCATGAAAAGTTACCGTATCCAGGGCGGGATAGATTGCTGGAAGTAGTGCAAGGTCCGGGACATCGCAAACAGCCGAATATCGCCTGCCGAGAGTTGGGTACCATTGTCTTTTAATGTCATGCCATCCATAAAGTGTCTTCCACGAACCGTCTTCCAGGACCTCGAAGGGCTTACCGCAATAACTCAGCACTGCCGCAATGGTGCCGTTTCCACGGGGTGTCTGATGAGCAGGTGCAATTGAAATATTGACTTTCAATATCTCATCAAATTCAGGTGCTAGATGGTGGAATACGGCGCCTGATAGGCCTGGTAGTGTGCTAGCGCCGGTGACAAGCAATAGGCCAGCTTCTTTTGCGCGGCCATCCAATTGATGAAAGTTCAGGACAAAATCACGACCGTCTGCGAGATCAATGTAATGAGCCCCACAGGCTATGCAAGCTTCCGCCACCTGGTAGCCCTGACCCTGATATGGACCTGCGGTATGAATCACGATATCTGGATTTAATACAGCTAGATCGTCTGCAAAAGACACTGCGAACTGATCGAGCGATACTGCTATCACTGATTGATCCGGATTGGATAATTCCAGTGCCGCCAACATCTTGTCTGCCTGATCTTTGCGCCGACTGGTGATGATCAGTCTGGTATTTTCTTCTCCAACTAAACGTTTGACGATCCGGCGACCAAAGTTACCGGTTCCACCAATAATAACGATGGTACATATCCGGGTCATTCTAACAACAACTTGTCGCTCAGGATTCTTGTCATGTAGATGCTGTTCGGGTCTTCCTGGTATTCATCAAAGGGTGAACATTCCTTAAAGCCGTATCTTGTATACAATTTTCTCGCTGGATCAAAGAAAGCCATTGAGCCAGTCTCGAGGCTGATTCTGGAATACCCGGTATCGACTGCGCTATCGATAATGTGTTGCAGGAGCGCTGATGCAATTCCTTTTCCGCGATGATTAGTAGAAGTACGCATTGACTTAATCTCGCCGTGATCAGCGCTGAGTTTCTTAAGAGCGCCACAGCCAACCAGTTGATTCGAGTCGTATACGGACCAGAAGGTAATATCAGGTTGACGTAATTCTTCCAGATCCAGTGCATGGATACTTTCTGGTGGCGAGGTGTCCTTCATATCTTCCAGATGTTCTTCGAGAAAGCGGGCGATCGCATCTCCGGTGAGATCGTCCAATACGATGTTCAGGTGGCTCACTTTAGAATGCCTGAGTTTACCGCATCGATTTCACACAGGTCGTGAATCAGTAGCATTTTAATCACGCGATCAATATCGATGTCTTCCATGTTTTTCTCTCTAAGATTAGCACCCTATGTCCGGTCGAATTGTCCGCTTAAATTCCATCTGCCTCGCCGTCTTTCTTGCCAGATCTGCGCCATGAATTTTTTCAACCAGATGTAAGCTCATGTCGATGCCCGCAGAAATACCGCCAACAACTGAGGATGTTTTAACAGGTCATATTTTACAAACGGCTATAAATTGATGAAATAATTTCAAGCCTTTATCCTGGTAATTTCTCTATCTCATGGTAAATATGCATGGATGATAAAACGCCAGATTCTACAGCAAGTCCATGAAACGCTGCAGCATATTGCTGCTGTCGTTCTGCTTGGACCGCGCCAGATTGGTAAGACGACACTTGCTCATGAGGTGACCGGGGCATTCCGATGCTGGGCTCGCGCGTTCCTGCTGAAACTTTACGCTGATTCTGGACTATGCTGGCACACGATCAAGGTCAGATGTTCAATGCCTCACGAATTGGGGGCAGTCTGGGAGTTTCCGGCCAGACTACTAGCCGGTATCTGGATTTGCTGGTTGACTTGATGCTCGTGAGACGACTTAGCCCTGGTATGCCAATGTCGGCAAACGACTGGTCAAAAGCCCCAAAACCTATATCCGCGACACTGGCACCAACGGATGCAAAGCACAGAGATCATGCAGGCGAACATCTTCAACGTCTGCATGTCTACGTCAAGGTGCCATTAATCTGGCTTGTATGTCTTCTTACGTTTGGTAAGATATATGTACAGATAAAGAGTGAGGTGATGTATGTCTAGATCTACCGTTTCAAGTAAAGGCCAAATTGTGATACCCAGTGACGTAAGAAAAGTATTAAATATTAAATCAGGAGACGTGATTAATTTTAGTATTAAAAGCGGGGCCGTTTATATGGAAACATTAACAGAGGGTTTGGACGACATTATTGGCATTGTTGATGGACAGGGTAGAAATGCTTCCCTAGAAGATATGGAAAGAGTGATTAAATCTAAGGGCGGGAAATTGTGATCGGACTCGACACAAATATTCTTATTCGTTTGCTAGTGAAAGACGATCTAAAACAAACTGCCAAAGCGGAAACTTTCATTAGGCGAGAATGTAGCCACAAAGATAAGGCAAGAATTTCCACTATTGTTTTATGTGAAACCGCATGGGTTTTAGAGGGTAACTATGGTTTAAAACGACCAGAGATTGCAGATGTATTCACGCGCCTATTACAGAACCCTTTTTTTTCGATTAGCGAGCATGATGCTGTTACTAAGGCTGTTACAGATTTTAAAAGTTCGAATGCAGACTTTTCTGACCATCTAATTTCAAGATTAAACAAAGCTGATAACTGTAAATATACATTAACGTTTGATAAAAAAGCCGCAAAAAGTGCAGGCTTTGAACGACTAAAGTAATTAGGACAATTGGGGTCAGTGTAGAATTTACAAATCGGACAATTGGGGTCAGGACAATTGGGGTCAGTGTAGAATTTACAAATCAAGAACGACCAGTTACTTTCGTTGCGGGATTGATTTTGAATCAGTAGTTGTAGCACCTTCCTATTGTAAACGGTTACCCAAACCTGCCTTTATTCGGTGAATCCAATACTTTATAACCATCCCTGCCGGCGGACTCGTTGCGACACCAATGCAAATGTTTGTGTGTTCTTTGTAAATTTCGCACTGAACCCAATTGTTAAAAAAGCGTATTCATCGTGTACGGTTGAGGGCTTAAATCGACGAATAAATTTGGTCACCAGAAGAGCCTATGG
>CAZAZB010000400.1:0-3826 GCA_964489485.1 uncultured Pseudomonadales bacterium
ATACAAACCCAATCTGGCGCTGTTTGATCTGGCTCTGTTTGATCTGGCTCTGTTTGATCTGGCTCTGTTTGAGAAGTGCCGGGATAACGGTTGTCGTTAGCGCTTCTACGCCAAAGAAGGGAACGAATTCGCCGCTTCTGACTCTAGGTTGCTGGTCTGGACAGATTGAAATAATTCCGCCGCGGGTGAGTTTTTTCTCGATGGATACCAGGCCTTCTGTTGTATGTGGGACAAGGGCGATTCCCATCGCTGTCCTCTGTTTTACGATCACTTCGTTCAAACTACGCCTGGTGTTAGGATGGTAGTATTCCACGATTTGGAAGTGTTGCCCCAGATACCGCATAACCACTTCACGGTTACCCATTGGTGGAGTCAACACGACGGTGGCTCCATTCTCAAGGTATTCTTTTCCGATTTCTGAAACCAGCATCTGCTCAAATCGCTGATTACTACATTGCCAGATGCTGCCTGTTTCAAACACTGTTTTTGTGAGCGTCAATAGGCTGGATTTTCTCAGTTCTTGTCTCGTGGCAGTTCGGATAGAAGGGGCGCAGAGCTCAAGGTTCCGGTCAGTAATTTTTGACCGATTGACATTTGACCAGCATAGAACAGACGCCAGGGGTTGTGCGATGCTGCTTATTGTCTGCTCATTCAGAGAAGCGGTGATTCGTAGAAATAATTTGATGAGTGGCTTTTCGATTGAAGAGCGGATTCGGCTATCCTGAAATTGATAAACTTCTGCATCACCAGGTTTTCGTGTTCGGAACCGCTTGTACGACCAAAGATATTGTTCAGGTACCTGTCGAATCGCGTACTCAATGGCATTGTTGATTTGCTGTGCGCTGCTGATCTGCTGTGCATTGCTACTACTGTGGCAGGTTTCTGCGGGATCTTTTGTATCGGGAGATTCTCTACCCAGCTCAATCTGGCGTAGTATGATATCGAACCCGTCAGAATTCGGGCGTCTTTTACAGAAGGCAAGAACGCAATGCGCATTGGTTTTATCCACCAGTCCGGGTACCAGTTCACTCGTCAAGGTATCCTGTCCAAAAAAACGCGTAAAGATGCCAGTATGGACGTCAGGCTCCTGATCGGGCATGGCACCTATAGCGCCTCCACCTCTCAGAGCTTTTAACTGTGTCTTTATGCCCCCTCGGTCCGCCCGGACAAAGTTTGTCCCTGTCTTCGATCGCTCAGTTTGGATGTAGGCTTCAAGCGCCGCTGACTTATTAGGCAGGTACATGTGGGTCAAGCCATAGTGTCTACCCAGGTAGTGATTGATGATCTCCCAGTTTCCGAGATGAGGAATGATGAATATTAAGCCCTTATCGTCCTTTTTCAGCTGGTCAACTCGTTCTTTGCCTTCAACTCGATGGATCGAATTGAGGCACCGCTCAGTTGTAGATGCCCAGGCAAATGCAGATTCCATGAGCGTCTTTCCCATTTCCTGTTGGCTCCACCTCGTCAGATGGGCTTGTTGGCCATCATTCAAATCAGGAAAGCAAAGGGCAATGTTCTCAGCGGTCACTTTGGCCATTCTGGACCGAAAGATCCAGCTGAGGGATCCGAGTGAATGACCGAGAATTTGTAGGACGGGTAGGGGTAGGAGTGCAATACCCTTGAAGATTACTCGAAGGCACAACACCCTTATTTCGATCCATCGCACCCTAAATCCTTTTGCGATCTTCTATTAAAATAGCCGGCCGCACAGCATCGGAGAGCGCAGCGATGCGGGGTGTCCTTAACCTGAGGTTAGGTGTCGCTACTGCAATCACTGGTCTATCACCCATCGACTTTATTCAGCAACGCCAACGCTCGATTAGCCGTTCCATCGTCGAGCAAATAGGCGAGTGAGTCTATGAGGGGTCGAGGCGCCTGGGCGAGTCGCATTTCGTCTATCCAGGTATTCAGGCTGGATATTCTGTCGAATGAATCTAATGTGAGGATGCTGATCAACTGTAGCCTGATCGCTTCATCTTCTCCTGCAATCGTCATCAGGGTGATGAAGTGATCCTCACTTGCCTGGGCTACCTTCGCTTCGGGCGTGGCATCAGCGAAAAGTGTTCTAACTAATTTCCTGACAGCATTTAGCATATTACTTTCAACAAATGACTTCCGACATAATGTGCCCATGGTACTCGTTACTGGGGCGTGATATATATAGCCACCACAAATTTACCGATAAGATGGATCTTCATACGTAATCCATTAATGAACTGGAGGGGAAATGGTTTCAGTTGTTTATGAAACACCGAATTCGATAGACGATGCAATAGCCTTGTTGGCCGGTGCGGATAGTCCTGCCAAGGTGCTGGCTGGCGGGACTGATCTCATCATTCAAATGAGAGGCCTGACAGGTGAAAGCCGATTGTTGGTCGATGTTAAGAAAATACCAGATATGATGCAGGCGACGCTGACGAAGGAGGGGCTATCACTAGGACCATCTATGTGTTGTGCTGAATTCACCGCAAGAGAAGATATAAAAGCCGTCTTTCCGGGTTTGGTAGAAGCAGCATTTCTAATCGGTTCAACCCAGGTGCAAGGTCGTGCCAGTATCGGGGGTAATCTGTGTAACGCGTCACCTGCAGCTGATACGATCCCGGCGCTTATCGTCAATGGTGCGCAGTGTGTCATCGTGGGCCCTGCGGGTGAAAGGACAGTATCTGTAGAAGAATTCGTGACTGGCGTCGCGACCAATTGTTTGGAGAAAGGCGAGCTATTGCGATTAATACAAATTCCCTTTCCTGCGCCCGGTACGTCAGATGCTTATCTCCGGTTTATACCAAGAACTGAAATGGATATCGCTGTGGCGGGTGCCGCCGTGAGCTTAACCCTGGATGATGGTGGTATTTGCACCAAAGCCAGCGTTGCTATCGGCGCTGTTGCGACAACAGCGCTAATTGTTCCTGAAGCCGCGGCAGCATTGATAGGCACGACAGTAAATGATGCAGCTTTGGAGGCGGCAGCCACTGCAGCCAGTGCAGCTTCCAAGCCCATCTCAGATCGTCGTGGTACCGCTGAATATCGACGCCATGTTGTTGGTGTGTTAACGCGAAGAGCTGCAAGCATTGCGGCAGACAGAGTGAAAGGGAGCCAGTCATGAGCAAGACTCACGTGTCGACAACAATCAACGGCGAACCTGTCGAGTACCTATGTGAACCATCGGATACTCTGCTTGGTGTTCTTAGAAACGAATTGCACATGACCGGGACAAAAGAAGGCTGTGGATCAGGAGATTGTGGTGCCTGTTCCATCACATTTGATGGAAGGCTGGTCTGTTCCTGCCTTGTCCTCGGCGTGGAAGCAGAGGGTGCTGAAATAGGCACAGTAGAAGGTATAGAAGACAAGGATGGTCTACACGTCATCCAGGAGAAATTTCTGGAGCATGCTGCTTTGCAATGTGGCATCTGTACACCGGGACTTATCGTCTCGACCAAAGCGCTATTAGAAGAAAACCCCAGTCCGACAGAAGAAGAAGCTCGTTACTATTTGGCAGGAAATCTTTGTCGCTGTACGGGCTATGACAAGATAATTCGGGCGGTGATGGACTCAGCCGAAGTGATGAGAGGTGACACCTAAGATGAGTGAAGCAAGAGACTATAAATATATTGGACAAAGAACCATTCGACCGGATGGATACGACAAGGTCACTGGGCGTGCTAATTATGGTGCCGATCTATCTTTGCCTGGCATGATATGGGGCAAAATTCTACGAAGCCCTTATGCCCATGCGAAAATAAAAAGTATTGATTTTAGCAAAGCCGAAGCATACCCAGAGGTCCTTGCAATTGCGACTGATTAATTGGATGATTAAATGTATGTATTC
>CAZAZB010000401.1:0-3825 GCA_964489485.1 uncultured Pseudomonadales bacterium
GGCCGGAGACCCATACTACTCATCTCGATGGTTGTCCTGGCGGTGAACTATGTGCTCATGGGTTTTGCCGAAAGTATCATTTTTTTAGTTATTGGCAGACTCATCTCAGGTATAGGCGCATCCACAACCAGTACCTGCAATGCCTACATTGCTGATGTTGTAGCGCCTGATAAGCGTGCGCAATATTTTGGGCTAATGGGTGCAGCATTCGGCATGGGGTTTATCATTGGTCCCGTTATCGGCGGTTTCCTGGGGGAATTTGGTGCCAGGATTCCATTTTTTGCAACGGCTGTACTGCTCTCGTTAAATTTTCTTTTTGGTTTGTTGATCCTACCGGAATCACTTGAAGTAGAAGAACGTCGAAAGTTTCAATTAGCCCGGGCCAACCCCTTCGCGACATTCGCTGAACTCAGCAAGTTTAAGGTCGTCTTTGGCATCCTCGGTGTCATGTTCATTTACAACCTTGGGCACCATGTCCTGCCATCTATCTGGAGCTACTACACCATAGAGAAATTTGACTGGTCGCCAAGGGAAATTGGTTATTCCCTGGGTTTTATCGGCGTCATCATGGTGCTCGTACAGGGATTTTTGATTCGCATCATCATTCCCAAAGTTGGCATGCGATGGGCAGGCATTATAGGGATGTCGATGGCGGTGATTGCCTTCTGTGGCTACGCTGGCGCAAGCACAACGTGGATGATGTATCTGGCCATGCTACCAGGAGCTCTTAGCGGTCTTGCTGGTCCTGCACTAACCGCAATCGCATCCAGCCAGGTGGATTCAACACGGCAGGGTGAGCTTCAAGGCGGCCTGGGAAGCATGATGAGTCTTACGTCGATTATCAGCCCACCGATGATGACAGAGATGTTTAGTGTTTTTTCGGATAGACAGGCTGCCATCTACTTTCCCGGCGCACCCTTCCTGCTGGCAGCGGCGCTTACCCTGATTAGCCTGCTTGTTTTCATCAGGGCGACTTCCGGCTATATGGAGGTGGAGGTGGCGGTGGCGGTGCCCCCGGATTGAGGTCTAATTTGTCACATCCTGAATCGATTAATTGATGTAGCATAGAAAGGAAATAGCGAAGCAGGACAGAGCATGGCATCGAACGACGAACTTTGTTTCAAAACCGCAACAGAACAGCGCGAGCTGCTGTCGGATAAAACCATCTCAGCCTGCGAATTGCTTAGCGCTCATCTAGCACAAATTGAACGCATCAATCCCGGGGTTAATGCCATCGTCACAGAAGTTGCTGACCAGGCAGTTGACGCAGCGCAGAAAATTGATAAGCGATTGGCGCAGGGCGACAATCCCGGCATTCTGGCAGGCTTACCCGTTGCACACAAAGACCTCGTGTTAACAAAGGGCATCCGCACCACATTCGGGTCACGCATCTTCAAAGATCATATCCCCGACACTAATTCACTTATCGTACAACGGATGATCGATGCTGGTGCAGTGACCATTGGGAAAACAAACACGCCTGAATGGGGTGCGGGTTCACAAACCTTTAATGAAGTCTTCGGCGCAACCCTCAACCCTTATGACACAACCAAAACTTGCGGTGGCAGTTCTGGCGGCTCGGCCGTTGCACTGGCGACGGGCATGGTGTCCCTCGCAGATGGTAGTGATATGGGCGGATCGTTAAGGAACCCTGCAAACTTCTGTAATGTCGTGGGCTTTCGCGTGTCACCTGGTCGTGTACCCAATTACCCTTCTGAAAACGCCTGGTTTACATTACCTGTTGTCGGGCCCATGGCGCGTACCGTTGAGGACTGTGCTCTTTTTCTGGCGGCCATCGCGGGACCGGATAAGAGAGCACCAATCTCTTTAAAGGAGAATGGAACCCGGTTTCTTGACCCATTGAAAAGAGATTTCAAGACAACGAAAATCGCTTTCAGCACTGACTTCGGTGGCCAGCTCCCTGTCGCGAAATCAGTTCAGGATATTATCCGCTCCGGTACTCAGTATTTTGAATCACTCGGTTGCATAATCGATGACAAGTGTCCTGATTTCACAGATGCCGACGAAATTTTTAAAACACTTCGTGCCTGGTCATTTTCTGCCACCCACATTGACAAGATCGACAAACACCGTGACCTGTACAAGGACAGTATCATCTGGAATGTGGAAGAAGGGCTAAAGTTAACGGGTCTCGACATTGCACAGGCCGAACAGAAACGAACCCGGTTGTTCCAGCAAGTAACCGGATTTATGGAGGAATATGAGTTCCTTGTCTTACCCGTATCCCAGGTTGAACCATTCGATGTGACACAAGAATATGTGACGGAAATTGAAGGCGAAACCATGCATACCTACATCGACTGGATGAAATCAAGCTACTATATTACCTGCCTGGGCCTGCCCACCATATCGGTTCCTTGCGGCTTTACAAAGGAAGGGCTTCCCGTTGGAATACAAATCGTTGGCAGGCACCAACAGGATTTTTCTGTCTTACAGCTGGCCTATGCTTTTCAGGAAGCCAATCCAGTCTGGAAAACCCAACCACAAATGACCTTAGGTGACCAAGGAATAGCGTTACCTTAGAAAGTTCATCCTCTAAGAAAAACATACCTGGAATAAACAATGTTTGATGCAAACACATTTGTCACACATCTGGAATGCAGTGAGACAGGCAAGCATTACACCGCTGATACGATTCATAACCTGTCAGAAACAGGCAAACCGCTGCTCGTTCGATACGATCTGGAGGCGCTCGGCAATGCTGTTTCAAAAGATGACCTGATCCACCGAGACCCGGAATTCTGGCGTTACCGTGAGTTTTTACCTGTCCGGCAAACAAAGAACATCGTTCGTCTGGGCGAACTGATGACACCTCTGATTCCTTCAGATACATTAGAGAAAACGCTTGATATGCGTTCAGTCCTGATCAAGGACGAAGGCAGGCTTCCCACCGGGTCATTTAAGGCGCGGGGGATCGCGCTAGCTGTTTCAATGGCAAAGGAACTTGGAATAAAACGCATGGCGATGCCAACTAATGGAAACGCCGGTGCCGCCCTTGCTGCCTATTGTGCAAGAGCTGGCATCGAGAGTTATGTCTTCTGCCCGGATGATACACCTGAAGTTAATGTTCGCGAGATTGCATTCCAGGGCGCACATACCTTCCGCGCAAATGGGCTAATCAACGATTGCGGCCGCATTGTAGGTGAAGGAAAAGAACAAACCGGGTGGTTTGATACCTCAACACTGAAGGAGCCTTATCGAATCGAGGGAAAGAAAACCATGGGTCTCGAACTGGCAGAACAGTTTGGCTGGAAACTGCCTGATGTCATCTTGTATCCAACAGGCGGCGGCACTGGACTCATCGGTATGTGGAAGGCATTTGAGGAACTCGAAGCCATTGGCTGGATTGATTCAAAACGTCCACGCATGGTTGCCGTACAGGCAGACGGTTGCGCTCCGATCGTGAAAGCTTTTGATGAAGGAAAGACCCATGCCGAATTGTGGCAGAACGCAAGCACCGCAGCGGCAGGCATTCGGGTACCTGCCGCCATAGGTGACTTTCTGATACTCAGCGCAATACGTAAATCTGGCGGTTTCGCAACATCAGTCAGTGATGCGGACATCCTGAAGGCGCAATCGTTTATCGCAAAAGAAGAAGGGTTGCTCCTCTGTCCGGAAGGGGCTGCAACTGCAGCGGCGCTCATCCAGGAAATAGAAAGCGGCCGAATTGACCGTGAGGAATCTGTGGTTCTTTTCAATTGCGCGACGGGCCTCAAGTATCCGATGCCTGAGGCCAATGCCTTTCTGGATCTCGGCAAACCTATCGACTATTCTGCAATAACCGGGTAATTGATTCGAGGGACA
>CAZAZB010000402.1:0-3824 GCA_964489485.1 uncultured Pseudomonadales bacterium
GGGTTCACAAACACCATCCCCATCCAGATGCCTATAGGTGCTGCTTTTAAATTCCAATCATTCAGATTGGCGGCCGGGATTTGTGAGGGTTGTTGCGGAATGTTTTTTAACTGCCCATCCAAACCATATTGCCAGCGGTGATAAGGACAAGTCATATTCTTACAGATTCCCTGACCATCCATCACCCGTGCACCTCGATGCCGGCAAAGATTATGAAAGGCCCGGACTTCATCATCTTCACCCCTGACGACAACAATAGGGTAGCGACCGATGGCGGCGCTATAATATGAACCTTGCCCGGCTAGATCATCAACCACACAAAAGTAGTTCCAGCCGCTGGCGAATAGCGTGTCGATTTCCTTTTCATACCAGTCCTCACAATAATAGGCTTGCGCTGGAAGCTGGTACCCATTCCCAGGCTGTAAATTCTTTGCATCTATCATCTTAAAAAACCTCTGGTGGTTGGTCGCCAGGCCATGGCGGGCACTTATTCCGTTATAGGCAGATACTACTCTGTTCTGCCAAAATCATCCTGTGTTCAGGTTCATTTCGCAAGTTCCCTATCTGCCAGAAATTTTTGATACCGACTCGTTCGCTTTGTCAGTGCACTGCAACAACGCAATAAGTTGGTTATTTATAGAAACGAATAAAATACCAACCGGTACTGGTCGATCTAGTGCTACCCAATTGAGCACTCGCCAATCTAGTGCAACACGGGTGGTTTTCGTATAGGCTCCTGATATCTTTTCCCATACTGTCGTAATAACACGCAACGTTCAATTACCCTTCTATTCCCATTCAACTCAAGGTAATCCATGACCAGATTTTCGCTGCCTATTTCTCTATTCATTGCTGCTTTCTTATTCGGATGCTCGCCAAAGGACGGACCTGATTCTCCCACGCTGGAAGCCATAGATAACACCGAAGAGGTCAATACCTACTATGCGGCGCACCCTGATTTGTTCACTTTCAAAACCATCGCCGATCTGCCCACAAACCTTGATTGGCAGGATGGTATGGACATGCCAGAGATTGGATCAGATCAGGCAAAAAAGGGTGGCACTTTTTACGAAACGATTGCCGACTTTCCGCGCACGCTACGCACAACCGGGCCAGATTCTAACGGATCATTTAGAGGGTATATCATGGACAACACCTCAATGGGTCTTGGTGCCAGGCATCCGGATGAATTCGATTATTACCCCGGAATCGCGAAAGCCTGGGCGATTGATACAAGCAAAAAGACGGTCTATGTAAAGCTGAACCCTGAAGCGCGATGGTCAGATGGTGTCCCTATTACCACCGACGACTTCGTGTTCATGTTCTTCTTCTATCTTTCGGATTACATCGTGTCACCATTTGCCAACAACTGGTTCAGCACCCGGTTCACCAATATCACAAAATATGATGACCTTACATTTGCAATCAAGGTCCGGAAAGTGAAACCGGACATGGAGGCATACGTGCTATCGCTACGCGGCGTTCCCCAGCACTTTTTCAAAGAGCTGGGAGATGACTATGTCGACCGCTACCAGTGGAAATTCGTGCCGACGAGCGGTCCGTACACAGTACGAGATAAGGACATTGTAAAGGGGCGATCAATCACCTTAACGCATATCAAGGACTGGTGGGCAAAAGACAATAAGTATTGGAAGAACCGCTTTAATCCCGACCGTATTCAGCTCAATGTTGTTCGTGATGAGCCAAAGCGATTCGAAGTTTTTAAACATACCGATATCGACCAGATATCCCTTAGCCTGGCTGAATACTGGTACGACAAACTGCCTAACGATGATCCCGATGTGACGAATGGCTACATCCAAAAGGACCTGTTCTACAACCAACGACCGAGACCTAACTGGGGCCTGTGGATGAACACGTCACGACCACTGCTAGATAATCTTGATGTCCGAATCGGCTTAAACTATGCCACCGACTGGGAGCTGGTGATCGAGAAATTCTTTCGCGGTGACTACACAAGACTTCAGAACGGACAGGAGGGCTTTGGTGATTTTAGCGACAGCAGTGTAAGAGCGAGAAAATATGACATCACCCGTGCAGAGGAGGCCTTCGCCAAAGCCGGTTTCAGCAAACGTGGCCCAGATGGAATCCTGATCAATGACCAGGGACAACGGCTGTCATTTTCACTATCGACTGGCTATGAACGTCTAAAGGATATTTTGACGATCCTGAAGGAGCAGGCAGCGAAAGCAGGACTCGAATATCGTGTTGAGGTGCTCGATTCGACCAGTGGCTTTAAGAAAGTGCAGGAAAAGAAACACGATGTCGCTTTAACGGCTTTTAACATCGGCTTTCAGATGTACCCAAGGTACTGGGATTTCTACGATTCCAGCAATGCCTGGGACACGGCCTACCTGCCGGATGGTTCCGTTAACCCGGACCGGAAGCTAAAGACACAGACGAACAATCTCGAAGTGTTTGCTGATCCGGAGATGGACAAGATGATTGCAGCCTACAGAGCATCCGAGGATCGGGATGAAATGGTTGAACTGTCCCACAAAATGATCAAGTTCCATCACGATTATGCTTCATTTATCCCGGGCTTCGCCCAGCCGTACTACCGTATTGCCCGATGGCGCTGGGTGCGTTATCCGGAGGGTTTTAACAACAAACACTCAGGTCGAGCGGATGAATTTTGGGTTCACTGGATCGACACGGACATGAAGAAAGAGACGCTTGCCGCACGCAAGTCTGGTAAAACATTTCCGCCGCACGTTCAAATTTTCGATCAATGGAAACTGACCCAGAATACAGAGGTTCCCGAATAGAGTATCGATGGAACCTGGCAACAGGTTTAAGCTGGCGTCGTTCGAGCTAGCCTAGGCCGTATCCACCAAACCTCGATCCCGGAGTAAAGGCGCGACATCGGGTTCACGACCCCGGAATCTTTTATACAATTCCATTGGATCTGCAGTGCCGCCTTTTTCCAATACATTCTGCCTGAATGATTGAGCGGTAGCCGGATCGAAAATGCCATTTTCCTTAAACGCCTCGTAACCATCCGCATCAAGTACTTCCGCCCAGATGTACGAATAGTACCCTGCAGAGTAGCTGTCGCCAGAAAAAATATGCTGAAAGTAGGATGATTTGTATCGTGGATTGACTGCGTCGATCAGTTCAATCTGTTCCATTGCCCTGGTCTCAAAGCTTTCTACCTCTTGTTCCTGATCGGTCTCCAGCGTGTGCCATGCCATATCGAGATAGGAAGCGGCCAGATATTCTGTTGTACCAAAACCGGCATTGAATGTCCCGGCCTCTAAGACCTTGTCAATGAGGTCGTCAGGAATGACTTCGTTGGTTTCGTGATGTCGCGCGTATTGGCGCATGACATCCGGTTCGATTGCCCAGTGTTCCATTATCTGGGATGGCAGTTCTACAAAGTCCTGCTTTACATTCGTGCCGGACTGGCTCTGATAGCGCACCTGGCTCAACAGCCCGTGCAGCGCATGACCAAACTCATGGAACAAGGTTCGCACCTCGTCCATCCCCAAAAGACAAGGATCAGATTTGGGGAAGTTGCAACAATTAACGACAATCGGACGAATGGATTCATCCAGGTCAGATTGACCCCTGAACTCATTCATCCAGGCGCCACCGCGCTTCGATGGGCGCATAAAGTAATCCACCAGGAATAACCCGATCAGGGAACCATCTGCATCTGTGACTTCATAGCCGGTTACATCAGGGTGATACTGCGGGATATCCCGTATCTCCTTAAAGGTAATGCCATAAAGCCGGGTTGCAACGTCAAAAGCACCATCACGGACATTCTCTAACTTGAAATATGATTTCACTCCCTCTTC
>CAZAZB010000403.1:0-3813 GCA_964489485.1 uncultured Pseudomonadales bacterium
CCCTCTCTCAGAAAAAGAAGGCTATGTCTTTCTGGGCGACATGCCGTATCAGTTTGCCCGGAACGACCTTTGCCGATAAATGTAATTTTTACTCCGACCCTAATTGTTGGTCGTGGTAGTCCTGGATGAACACTTCTGTGTCGACGAGGTCGCCTTCGGCATCAAACCATTTTATGCTGTTGCCTTCCAGGACGACATAGAATCCGCGCGCTTCACCATAGGTTGAATGCTTGAACTGACGCCACCACTGGCCGGATTCGACCCACCAGTTTCCGCTGTCTGTATCCTGGTTTTCGTTGTCGTAGCGGATATCTATCTTGCCGTTTGCTTGAATGACCGCCGTATAGTTATCGCCGTAAGCTGTCTGACCGATCAATGCCGAGCCAGGCATAACGTCTCGAATATCCGCTTCGCCAAGTTTTCGCCCCACCGCTGTATCAAGGGTTTCGCGGAAACCTGTCAACATCTGGTTTATCAGTCGTGCCAGTTTTTCGAGACCCGGCCGAATGTTTTCTGCACTGATACTGGTGACACTGAGACGAAAGAAGTTTTTGGGAAAGTCAGATGTCAGGTAGCTTTCGGGTGAATCCAGTAAGATACCTTGTCTCGCCGCTGTTTTAACCAATTCAAACACATCCAGACCAGCAGGACCGCGGATCCAACAGGCAGTGCCCCCTGTTGCCTTTGTAATCATGAAATGGGGTTGCGGGAAGGCGTAGTTAACAGCTTGTCGTAATTCCAGCCAACGTTGTTTATGCACCTGATTCAGCCGCCGTGTCAGGGTGTCATAATGTCCCAGCGATAAAAACAAGGCGGCTATCCGCTGATTGTTCCCGGCGGGATGGCGCAGGGTTAGCCGACGCAAAAGCCTCGCCTGACGAATAAATTCTTTTGAGCCAACCAGAAAGCCAATCCTGACCCCCGGGGCAAACATCCTTGACAAACTACCCAGATAAATGACCCTGTCATGGCTATCAAGACTTTTTAATGCTGGATTGATATTGCCTACAAAATTCGATTCGCTGGTCGAGTCATCTTCAAGAATGACAAAGTCATTCGCATCAGCACTTTCAAGCAGCATTTTTCTTCGCGAAAGGGACATGGTCACCGTGGTTGGAAACTGGTGGCTAGGTGTCGTATAAACAATATCCGCAGTGGCTGTTGTATCGCTGACAACAAGTCCTTCCTCATCCACAGGATTGTTAATGATCTGATCTGTGTACAGACTGAACAATTGCATCGCATCCTGATAGCCCGGGTACTCCATGGCAACTCGCGTAAATCTACGCATGAGTAATTGGGCACAGAGAGATAAACCATGTTGCGAGCCAACTGTCATCAGAATCTCGTCAGGATTCGCAGCAATACCCCGTTGCGGCAAAATCTTCGTTCGAATCTGTTCAATCAAAGACGCGTCATCAGCGTCGCCACTGTCGCCTGCCCAGCTATTAATTTCTCTTATGCCCTGGGCGATACGGTTGCATTCACGCCACTCTGCAATCGGAAATAGAGACTCATCAAACTGGCCTTCGATAAAAGGATATGGGTACTGGCGCCAGTTCTGGGGGTGCACACGTGCGCTCTTCATTTTCTGGGGCAGTCGCTGTCGCCAGATTTTCGATAAGTCACCAGAGCCTGATACGGTCTCAGTATCAGATGCTCGCTCTCGGGCAAAGTCGCGATCAAACTTTTGCGTTAGCACTTCCGGATTCACATAACAGCCACTGCGCTCGCGGCTGATCAGGTAGCCCTCGGAAACCAGTTCCTGGGTCACTGTTATCACTGTATTTCTTGAAACACCCAATTGTTTTGCCAGCACTCTGGTGGATGGTAGTCGTTGGTCCAGGGGTAACTTCCCGGCCAGGACAGCATCAATCAACATCGCTCGAATCTGGGTATGCAAACTCAAGGTGCTCTCTGCATTCAGGTAGAAGAGAGGCGCCGTCATGCGAAATCTGGACTAGTCATGGCTGAACATCTGGTTCTTTGAACACTCATGGCAAAATGTTCTCATACTCGACCGATGATTAGAAAGGGTTGCGCGTCAGTTAGATTTGGATATGACGCGGCATTCGACAGAACACTCGAGGAAAAGCATGAGCCAATTCGCAATAGCCGGACTGCAACTGGCCCTAAAAGACGGCGAGAATCTGGATTTCATCGTCAGCGAAATCCGGGCTGTGAAACAGCGATTCCCCTGGGTTGATATGGTGGTATTGAGCGAACTGGCCACCTATGGAACCAATCGACGATACGCACAACCCATAGAGAGTGATTCAGAAGGTATTTATTGCGAACTGGCACAAAAACTTGGAATCTGGCTTGTGCCGGGTTCCGTCTATATTAAAGACGGTGAACAGGTCTTCAATAGCGTGCCGGTGATTAGTCCAACAGGCCTGGTCGTCGATCGATACTCAAAAATGTTCCCATTTACACCTTATGAGTCAGGTATCTCACCGGGCAGTCATTTCTGCGTGTTCGACATCCCGAACATCGGCCGATTTGGTATTTCAATTTGTTACGATAAATGGTTCCCGGAGACGACGCGGGCCCTCGCATGGCTCGGCGCTGAGGTCATTATCTGTCCTACCCTCACAACCACGCTGGATCGCGATGTAGAACTCGCCATGACGCGCAGTAGCGCCGCCACCAACCAGCTCTACTTTGTCGATATCAGTACCGCCGCACCCTTTGGCTATGGCCGATCTATCGTTTGCGACCCTGGTGGGCAGATCGTTCATGAGGCCGCTTCTGGCCAGGAAGTATTCGCTATCGAGATAGACCTGGATTATGTCAAACGCATTCGAGATCGAGGTTGGCATGGTCTTGGGCAGACGATGAAAAGCTTCAGGGATAGTTCGCTTGATTTTCCGCAGTATGCCAGGCCAAAAACGCTTCCACCGTGGCTCGACGAGCTGGGAGATATAAAAATCCCGGCGGCACACCAGGATGACAATTAGCTCAAATTAAATAGTGCCGATGAGGTAACGCTACTCAGGTTGACGGAGAGCAGCCGTGACAAATTGAATCTGGAATGGGACCTGAACATCGAGGAGTTTCTGATCAATAAATCCCTAACTGGTCCAATCAGCACATTAGAACTGGAACTGTTGGCAATTTTACCATTGTTCTAGCATGACCGACGATCAAAAAACTTTTTGGGGATGAAATGCAGATGAACTTTACGAAAAAATCACTGGTACTGGCCATTGCGGCGACAAATGTCATCGCAAGCCCTGCCGTCTTTGCTGAGTCTGAATCAGCTCGAAAGATAGAAGAAATCGTCGTCACAGCGACGCGACGCGAATCCAGCATGCAGGACGTTCCTTATAATATTTCTGCTGTCAGTGGGAAAACGCTGGAAGATGCACTGATCGTGGACAATGCAGATCTGATGCGCGCGATCCCTGGTGTTTCTGTTGTAGATCGCGGTTATCGAAATAGTGGAGTAATCAATGGCATCATGATTCGCGGATTGAACATTGACGGTTCTGCACTCGGTGACTACGCCCTGAACACAGTGCCCACGGTATCAACCTATATTAATGACACGCCCTTGTATGCCAACTTCATCCTGAAGGATATCAATCGTGTGGAAGTCCTGCGCGGACCACAAGGCACGCTATATGGTTCTGGATCTCTTGGCGGTACCGTTAAGTACATCATGAACGAGCCAAGTGTCGAAGGTGTGGAGGCAAACTTCAATACCACTGTCAGCCAATCGGAGGGTTCCGGCGGTACTAATCTCAGTTATGACGGTGTGGTTAACTTTCCTCTGGGTGACAAGGCTGCTATTCGCATCATGGGCGGTGC
>CAZAZB010000404.1:0-3795 GCA_964489485.1 uncultured Pseudomonadales bacterium
GTAAACCCTACTGTCTTCTGAAAAACCTTTGTAAGTAAAGACTCAACACCCTGTATGCCATTGATGTAACATCTCTACAGCTTAAAAATAATCTAAAGGCACTGCTTTGTTCACTGCTCAAAATCACCGGTAAAGCAGAGACGATGGTACTTTTGAATTCGATAAAAAGTGCCAGAAACGCTGCTGTCAATCCTCAAACGAATCTTTTCTGACTGTGTGCCTGTTATGGTGGATACTATCCGTGCCACTGGCGAGTGGAATGATAAAATCCTGATACCAATGAGTTACCGCGTGCCATTGGTGAACATACGTTTCAGGTTGGTGGTTGAGAAGCAGACCTTGCAATATTTTCTCAGGAGCTGAAGAAATGAGCACTATCAAAGTTAAACCCCTTGGCGGCGTCGGTGTAGAAATAACAGGGGTTGATCTCGCAGCCGGACTATCAGATAAGGCGTTTGCTGATGTTAAACAGGCCTTCTCTGACGAGGGGCTTATCTTCTTCAGGGATCAAACGATCAGTGAGGAACAGCACATCGCCTTTGCTGAAAGGTGGGGTCAGATCAACGTGAATCGGTTTTTTGCTGCCAATGAAAAATACCCCCAGATCGCGATGGTCACGAAGGAGCCAGAACAGACAGGAAATATTGGCGGTGGCTGGCATACTGATCACTCCTATGATGTTGAACCTGCCATGGGTTCCATTCTGGTTGCTCGTGAACTTCCAGAGTCTGGTGGTGATACCTTGTTCACCAACATGTACAAGGTATATGAATCATTGAGCCCTGGACTACAGGAAACATTGCTCGGTTTGAACGCGGTCCATTCTGCAAAATATGCTTTCGGTTCGCAGAGTAATTATCAGGGTGAGGCTTCAAGCACCGGTCGGATTGGCAATTCCGCTGCGGCGGATGCGATGCCGGATATTATTCACCCCGCTGTGATTACGCATCCGTTGAGCGGAAAGAAATCACTGTATGTTAATCCTGGTTTCACTCGCCATTTTGAAGGCTGGAGTCTGGAAGACTCGGCACCATTGCTGGAGTATTTGTACGAGCTGGCAGTGAAAGAAGAATTCGTAACCCAATTTCACTGGGAGCCTGGTTCAATTGCCTTCTGGGATAACAGAGCAACATGGCATCTGGCCCAGAATGACTATCAAGGTCAACGAAGAGTGATGCATCGAATTACGATTGAGGGCTGTGCGCTGGACCGGTAGAACTAACCAGCCTCCAGGTCATCTATAATCGGGTTGGTAAAGTAGTAGTGCCATTCATCCCAGAATGGTGCGGAGAGATTCAGTCTATATACGGGCGAGTTTCTGGCTTTTGACTAGCCTCGAATATCCGTCCATCTCCGATTGCTACACTGTGAAATCCATCAGTAACTATTTTGCGCACCTTATGTGAACCTTCCGAGACGGCCACATCCTTCTGATTGCGATAGATGACGCTCTGTGTCACCTCATTGCGACCGTTGGCGACCGTTGGGAAGTGCGAAGCCGACTTCATGAACTAGAAGAGGCAGAAATGTAAAAGTTTGGGTATGCCGATCCGAAGACCGCTTTTTCAAGCCCGGGATTGTTTATTGCTGCATCACAAACTTAGCCAAGGATCGAGGCACGCCAATTGCGCCCCCCATCGCTGGAAACATCCACGGCCTTGGCCCAAAACCACCGTCGAAAGCGATACCCTTACTATCTTTGGCTGGTAGCCGATCAAGATGGAGTGGCACATGGGGAATTGATATCTGAAACGATTCACAGCATGGAGATGTCCGCCAACAGTAGAGCTGAGTTGTCGCATCAACCGGCCAGGACAAGGGAACAAGTCATGGGTAAATTCAAATTAGTGCGGCAGGCACAGAGGTTTCCATTTTGCTGTCCATAATTTTTTCAATTTAGGGCGTTATTTAGTTTCAGCGGAAACAAATAGGTATTTCAGGATGCGATCCTTTTTCGTCTTGGCATAATACAGCGCCAGTTTAGATGGGGTTAGCTCGGTATCTTGTGTACTTTAGAAGTTAATTTGGCGATACCTATCAAGACATGTTCTCTCATACGTTTCGGTATCATTAGGTCAATGGCGGGATTACGCCGGGTTTCATCTGTCCCAGGTCATCGAGGCGCAGATTGGATGGCATAATTCCTAGCCGTTCACGCACGATATCAATTGGTAGTCGAGCGTATTCCCAGAAATTCCACCGATCACCAAGGTCGAGTTTGACCGAGTTGCCTCTTTTCAGCTCTATAAGAGAATCTATCGCAAGACTGCCCTGACCGAGCAGCCCCGGAATGAAAGGCATGGGAAAAGGTGTCATGTTAACTCGAGTTCCATGAAGGACAATTGCAAAGAGCCACGTGAAAAAGTCATGATCATTTTTTGTATACCCAGCCTGAAATGCAGCGTTTTTCAATTCACCTTCAGGCGAAGTATCGTAGCCACTCAGAACATGTGTGACATCGTGATATTGAGCTCCCTCTGGGAAGCCACCTCTTTCTCCAGGGAAGGGGATATTGACATCAACACAGTGTCGAAAAAAATGGTAGCCGAGCGTTTCCTTTGGTAGGTTTTCCAGTGCACGAAATCGCGACGCAATCCTGTCATCTTTGATTAACTTCCGAAAGCAGAGGACTGCCAGAATGACAGGGATGACGCCTCCCGCCAGCCTATATGTATTGCGAAAGTAGTGTCGAATATGAGAACGACGCAGGAAGGCAAGCCGAAATCTCATTACTTTCCCTTTTGATAGATGTCCTATAACCTGCACCGCAGGTTCATCGACATGAAGGGTTCTCGTAAAATCTGAGATCATTGACACCTGGTCTGAGGTGGGCGGACCATCAACCATCGCAATGACAACCATAAACCGAATCAACTGTTGCGTTTGAGCGGGTTCAGTGACTCTCTGCCCTAGCTCAGAAGGTGAAATTGCCTTGAGAGTCTCTAAATTTTCGTTTGTCTGCGTTACTACTTTCTGAATAGCATCTAACATTGCGCGTTGCGGTTGGCCAAATCCATGGGTCGCAGCCCGTGCGATCATTAACATCGCGCGAAGCGCATAAGGTGCTGCTTCTGATTCGATTTTTAGTAAGTTCATTTTATAACCTTCTGGAATTTATGTACGCCTATTAGTTACAATCACTAAAGTTATTCGCTTGAATAACCATTTTCAAATTTACCCTGCTTGATATATTTATTCAAGTGAATAAAATGTAATTATGGATAAACAGAAGCTAAAACGAGAAAAAACACGCGCGAAAATTATCGAGGCTGCGTTGGAAGCTTTTTCTGCTCATGGCTTTAATAAAGCCAATACACGAGAGATAGCAAATCAGGCAGGTGTAAACCAGGGGTTGATTACCTACCACTTCAAGAGCAAGGAATTTCTATGGAAGGAGGTTGCGAATGCTATTTTCGCCGAAGCGCGGCAAAATATGGTTGAAGAGTTGCTTCGTAACGCTGATTCTGATCCGCGAACACGCAAGAGGAATATGATTAAATCGTATGTTCGTTTCGCGGCTAAGAAACCGGAGTTATTTCGATTGATGGTCGAGGAAGGAAAGAACCCAAGTGAACGGCTTCAGTGGCTTGTAAATACTCACCTGACACCTGTTTATCAGGTGTTTAAAGGGTTGTTTTCGGATGACGAAAACCTCGACCCTCATTATTTTTATTCCATGCTGGGTGCTGGATCACTGTTATTCGCACTTGGTCCGGTCTGTAAAAGCTTGACGGGTCTCGACCCCGACAACAAGCGTGCGATAGAGACGCATGCAAATTTTGTTGCCGGATTATT
>CAZAZB010000405.1:0-3786 GCA_964489485.1 uncultured Pseudomonadales bacterium
GCGTTTCTTTTCGAAGCATTAAAACGTAGAGCCGAATGCATGGAGAGAGACCCACAGGGGCTCTCGACTAAATGAGGGAAGTCCGGAGGACCTCAAGTCGCGCAGAAAAGGAATGCCAACCGCCGCAAGCGGTCTGACGAAAGAGAACCAAACCAACACAGCCTGACAACCCATACCTCACTCGTAACAGTCACCAGCCCCACATCTCCATAACCTACACGGTTGTCCCCCGAATGGTGTAAAATGCTCGACCCCCTAGGAGTTGGGATAAAATGTCACAGGAAACACATTTTGGGTTCAAATCGGTCCCAATAGCAGAGAAAGCCGGAAAAGTTGCCGGTGTTTTTCACTCTGTGGCGAGCCGATATGACCTGATGAATGATCTGATGTCATTGGGTAGCCACCGATTAATCAAACGGTTCACCATTGAACTGACCCGTGCAAGACCAGGAGACAAAATCATGGATCTTGCTGGCGGCACCGGGGACCTCGCCGAAAAGCTTTCTCCTCTGGTAGGTCCGCAAGGCCAGGTTGTACTCTGCGACATTAATGAATCGATGGTGAGTGTCGGCAGGGATCGATTGCATGACAAGGGCATTGTTTCCAATGTGGACTATGTATTGGGCGATGCCGAATGCCTGCCATTTCCTGATGACTACTTCAATGCGGTGACCATGGCTTTCGGGCTACGTAATGTGACGCGCAAGGAAGCTGCACTCGAATCGATCCTGAGGGTATTGAAACCTGGAGGACGCCTGATTGTTCTGGAATTTTCTCAGCCCACCAATCCCGGCATCAAGAATGCCTATAACGCCTTCTCGACTCTCTGGCCAAGAGTCGGTGAATTGATCACCGGAGACAGGGAGAGCTATCAGTATCTTGTCGAATCCATTCGAATGCACCCACCTCAGGAAGAGCTGGCAACAATGATGAGAGACGCAGGATTCGCTTCAGTCAAATACGACAATCTACTTAATGGGGTCGTTGCGATTCATCAGGGTACAAAGGCAGGTCATGCGCCTGTTTAGATTCTTCAAAATCTTCCGGGTGGTCATTAAACATCGCCTGGATCGATTGTTCCCAGTAGACCTGGTGCTCCCCCTGTGGCTAAGACTGGCCCTTGCGCCATTGAAACTATTTCCAACGCCCGATGTACATTCTGCTATTTCCTTGAGGCTGGCATTCGAGGAACTAGGACCTGTGTTTATCAAATTCGGGCAGATCCTCTCGACACGAAAAGACCTGTTCACAGGCGAGTTATCGGTCGAACTGGAAAAATTACAAGATCAGGTTCCACCATTCGACAACCGTGAATCGATGCGGATTATCGAAGAAAATCTCGGCAAGAAAATCACCGAGGTCTTTACGGACTTCGAAGAAGTACCACTCGCCTCGGCGTCACTGGCACAAGTTCATGTGGCGAAGCTCCTTAGCGGCGAAGAAGTGGCTATTAAAGTCATTCGCCCGGGCGTGGAAGTCACAATCAATCGGGATCTGAAGTTGATGTTTCTCATCGCAGGGTTGATTGAACGCTTTTGGAGTGAAGGCAAGCGCCTGCACCCTGTTGAAATTGTCGAAGACTATGAACATACCATTCTCAATGAACTCAATCTGCAACTGGAAGCATCGAATACGGCAAAACTACGAGAGAACTGGCTTGATTCAAATAAGCTGTATGTACCTGAGGTCTACTGGGACTACTCCAACAGGAATGTCATGGTGATGGAACGTATCTACGGCGTCACTGCCTCGGATCTGGACACACTTCGCGCCCACAATGTAGATCTGAAGAAACTCGCCTATCTTGGCGTTGAAATATTTTTTACCCAGGTCTTTGAAGACAACTTTTTTCATGCGGATATGCACCCTGGCAATGTATTCATCGATATCACTGACCCTGCCAATCCAACATACATCGCATTGGATTGCGCCATCATTGGGTCATTAACGGATAATGACAAAAATTATCTTGCCCGAAACCTGCTCGCCTTCTTTCACCAGGACTATCATGAAGTCGCCAGGCTCCATGTGGCAAGTGGTTGGGTACCGCGAGACACGAACACAGACGAATTTGAGGCGGTAATCAGAAGTGTCTGCGAGCCAATATTCCAGAAACCAATCAAAGATATATCCTTTGGCAAGGTCCTGGTTAGCCTGTTTCAAACGGCGCGGCAATTTAACATGGAAGTTCAACCGCAACTCGTTTTGCTACAAAAGACACTCTTAAATATCGAGGGCATGGGCAGGCAGATCTATGATGATCTGGATCTCTGGGAAACCGCCGCACCCTTTATGGAAGGTTGGATGGAAAACAGGATGGGGCTTCGTCAACTCCTGAAAAAATTGGGTAAAAATGCACCACGATGGCTGGAACAGCTTCCTGAGATTCCAGATCTCGCATTTTCTGCAATGACAGAACTGAAACAACTGGGTGACACGGCACAGCAACAGGCCCAGGCAATGGTAGATCTGCAGCACACCCTTCAACGTCAAGCCCGCCGCAGCAGATACCAGCAACTTGGCGGCATGGCGCTGATTGCAGCCATATTCAGCACGCTGATTCCCCTCTCGGGTTATGCCAGCGGTCATGAGCTACTCCTTGGAACATCCGTTCTCGGTAGCCTTGGCATCTATTGGATGTATATCCACACCTGAGGTCTTTTTCATGACAATCAACAATAATGGCTGGTTAGCTGAAATTAGGTTCGATGGCCAAGGACTCATACCGGCTATCGCACAAAGTGTCACAGACAACAGTATTTTGATGATGGCGTGGATGAATGCTGATTCAATACAGGAAACTGTAGCCACAGGACGGGCTGTCTACTGGTCCAGATCCCGGCAAAAGCTATGGCGAAAAGGCGAAGAATCAGGCCATGTACAGTTGGTTAGAGACGTTCGTCTCGATTGTGATGGTGATGTGATAATATTAACGGTTGAGCAAACAGGCGGTATTGCTTGTCACACTGGCAGAGCCAGTTGTTTTTACCGCATCCTGAAAGACAACACCTGGCAAACTGATGAGCCGGTTGTTAAAGACCCAGCAGATATTTATGACAATCTTAAGTAAGAAAATGCCCGATAAGGCAATGGGACACCACTCAGGGACTTTTTTGGCAGTCCTTCGGGGTTCTTGTGTCTGACATACTTGAACGCCTCTCTGAGACGCTAAAAGACCGACGTAAGGCCGACCCTTCGGAATCCTATGTGGCCAGCCTGCATGTTGCGGGCATTAACAAGATACTGGAAAAAGTGGGAGAAGAAGCGATTGAAACCGTGATCGCTGCCAAAGATGCAGCCGGGGCAACAGATAAACCAGAGGGCAATATCGGGGTCATCAGGGAAACGGCTGACCTCTGGTTTCATACACTGGTTATGCTGGATCATCTGGATATACCGCCAGCTGCTATCCTATCGGAGTTAGAGAGCCGTTTCGGTATTTCTGGCATAGCAGAAAAGCAGTCTAGAAAAGATACGTAAAATGTTAATAAACACACTCGACTATACGGAGTAGCAAATGTCATTCGGAATAACAGAACTGGTCATCGTCTTGGTCATCGTCCTATTACTATTCGGCACAACCAAACTAAAATCACTCGGCAGTGACCTCGGGTCAGCAATCAAAGGCTTCAGAACAGCCGTCAGCGACGACGATGAAATCAAGTCTGTCACTGATACCAGTGAAGAAGTACCCGGGAATCTACAGCAAACCGAAAAGAGCGAAAGTAAGACCTAGTTCTCGCCCGTCGAAGCATATCTGAAGCCATGTTTGACATTGGATTCCCT
>CAZAZB010000406.1:0-3782 GCA_964489485.1 uncultured Pseudomonadales bacterium
GCCTTAGAAAGTTGGTGGGCAATCTCCTTAATTTGTAGAACAGGAATGCCTGTGTATTGGGAAGCTGTATCAACGTCGATGCTGGAGAGGCTGTTAAGCAGCGCCTCTTCACCCGCTACAGTATATCTGTCAGGGGTCTTGTGCCCCATTTTAGTTAATTCATTGATGATCGACGCCAGCAGCCACGCGTCAGTACCGGGGCGAATAAAATGATGGTGGTCGGCAACCTTTGCAGTTTCGGAGAATCTCGGGTCGACTGTCACCAGTTTTCCGCCTCGATCGTGAAGGGCGCGCAATTTCTCCCTAAATTTAGGCACCATCCATAAGCTACCATTGGAAACAATCGGATTAGCTCCCAACATTAACAGGTAGTCGCATCGCTCGATGTCTGGTACCGGGATTGCCATATCGTCACCAAACATCAGGTCGCAGGCGAGTTGTTTCGGCATCTGATCGACACTCGCTGCACTGAAGACATTGGTAGAGCCCAGGCTGCCGAGAAAGACACCAAGGCCCATCGCCAGACCGACATTGTGAGCGGTCGGATTGCCAATGTAGCTGCCGATGGAGTTTGCTCCGGTTTTTGACTTGATGGCATTGAGCCGATCACAAATTAACTGGAAAGCCTCATCCCAACTGGCTTCTCGTAACTCGCCATTCTCCCTGATCAGTGGCATCCGCAGGCGGTCTGGATCTGAATCCAGTTGCTTGAGCGATATGCCCTTGGGGCACACATGTCCTGTGGAGAAGACATCATCCTTGTTTGCACTGATATCGACGATTTCTCTGCCTTCTGCGGTGATGGTAAGACCGCACCCGGCTTCACAAATTGGGCAGATTCTATTTCCGTTTTTTGTTCCCACAATTGGCATCCTGGGTAGCCGGGCTTAAAGCGCCTGCTCCCATTCGGTGAGTGTCTGGTCGAGTCTATCCATCATGTCCTCTATCTGATCCCCGGTGATACAGAGCGGTGGCGCAATCCACATCGGCAATCCACGACGGAAAGCAGGTTGCCTGCGCGCGCCATATAAGGTGCCATACATCACCAGTCCATTTTTCACGGCCAGTTGCTGGAACAGATGTTCAGCCCGTTGGTCAGGATCGAAAAATTCCATGGTTTCCTTGTCTTTAACCAGTTCGCCAACCATCAGAAGCCCCCAACCCCGAATATCTTTGACTGTGGGATGTGCCAGAAGCCGTTCCTTGTGCGCAAAGAGCTTTTCTTCCATCTCTGCGGCATGCTCAATCAACTTGTCTTGCGCAAGGATATCGATTGCAGCAATTCCCGCGGCAAGCGCAAGTGGATGTCCACCCGATGTAAAGCCATGAATGAAATAGGCATCCTTCTTGAATGGTTCATTGATCTCGTCGCTGACTGTAACCGCACCAAGGGGTGCGTACATACCGGATATCCCTTTGGCTGTCGTCATCAGATCTGCCTGGACGCCAAAGTGTTCCATGGCGAACCATTTCCCTGTTCTGCCAAAGCCTGTGACCACTTCATCGGCGATAAGCAATACATCGTGACGATCACAGATTTCTCTAATCGCTTCCCAGTATGATGTCGGTGGAACGACGCCGTATTCGCAACCGGCACCATGGGGTGTTGCCAGATAGGCAGCCACAGTCGTTGAACCTGCGTAGTGAATGGCTTGTTCCAGCTCTTGCGCTGAGATGATTCCCCATTCTTCGCGAGGCATACCTTCAGGTTTGTTGTAATCACTGTACTGGTGGATTTTTGGAAACTTTTGCAACATGGGATCGAAGGGTACCTGGCTGCCAGGGCTACCTGATACCGCAAGTGTCGCCAGGGTCATGCCATGATATGACTCATGGTTTGAAATGATCTTGTACTTATCTTTATGCCCTCTGGCAATCTGTGCCTGTCGTGCCAGCTTCATAGCCGTCTCAACTGCCTCAGAACCCCCGGATACAAGGTAACTTGCGTTAAGGCTGCCAGGGGCTACTGCGGCGATCCGGTCGCACAACTCTGCTCTGGGTCCATTTGCCATCACCGGATGGACATAATTAAATTTGTCCAACTGTTCAATAATGGCGCGCTTCATCCGTTCATCATTATGGCCAATATTGACTGCCATAGGGCCACCAGAGGCGTCAATGTAGCGATTGCCCTGGTCATCGTATAGATATATCCCTTCAGCTCTTGCAAGTTCCACATCCAGCGGGTGATACGAAAATGTGTTTGCCCATTTTCCTTCTGGTTTGATGGTGTCAGGTAGGTTTGAACCGGATGGTTTGTTCATCTAATGATCCTCTACAGTTTGTCGCATCATAGCGCAAAGCCATCAATTGTCGATTCGACACAGATTTTATGTGGCCAACTCTTTGACTTTGAACAGCATAGATTAGATAGTTGAGTATAGGTTTCTTTTCCTTCAACCGCCGTTTCGTATTTGTATTGTTCTTAGCCCATGGGAGTACAGTTTGTATAAATATTTATTCGCTTTACTATTTTTTGCATTTAGCCTCAGCATGGCCAGCCCATCACTGGCAGATTCAAAATACTTCAGAGGGGCCGGTGCGCTGGAATGGAAGCGAAATGAATCCACTGCTTCCCGGTGGAAGACGATGATTGGTGGCAGTGATGGGGGACAGATCGATGATAGAGACATTCGATTTGGTCTGTTTGAACTTGCACCGAAAGCAATTTATCACGGTCATATGCATGATTCGCCGGAGATATACTACATTACATCGGGTCGCGCGAAGTGGACTGTCGGAAGTGAAACCAGGGAAGTATCTGCTGGAATGACGATTCATATTCCGTCTGGCACGGTGCACAAGATGATCAATCTGGGTGATAGTGCAGTTGGCGCGATCTGGGTCTGGTGGGCACCTAATGGTGAGCGCGAAATATTCGATGGCCAATACAAGTTTGTTGAAGAAACCCCGGTGCAACCAGCAGGATCCGGGTTTAAGGACAACACAGCCGTGCGCACACATTAGCCTGGCTAATCTATAGAAACAGCTCATTGTGTATGCTCCCCGTGTTGATGAGTGACAAAGTATTTACCAACAAGCATAGGTCAAACGAATGCGCCGAGCAGATCGACTATTCCAACTTATGTTGCTTCTTCAGGAAGGCAAGGTAAGAACTGCCCGTTATCTGGGAGAGAAACTGGAAGTGTCCGAGAGAACGATCTATCGAGATATCGGTGATCTGGTGGGCTCTGGTATCCCCATTGATGGTGAGGCTGGCGTCGGTTACCTACTACGAGATGAATATCGACTACCACCCTTGATGTTTACCAGCGAGGAGTTGAAGGCTCTGGCATTGGGCGCGCAGATGGTGAAAGCCTGGTCTGATAAGAAACTGGGTTCAACGACGGCGACCGCGATTCGCAAGATTGAGTCTGTTCTGCCAGAAAAGTTAAAGAAGGAAATTCGTTTGAATGCGATTCAGGTGCCGGGTTTTCAGATGTCAGATGGCTTGAGTCGCAATCTGGAACAGGTGAGAATTGCCTCCGAGGATAATCTCAAATTGGATGTCAGCTACCTGGCACTGAGCGGCGAAACAACAGAGCGAAAAATCTGGCCTCTAATACTTTATTTTTGGGGCAATAAATGGACACTGGGCGCCTGGTGTGAACTGCGCGAGGGTTTCCGATCCTTTCGCGTGGACCTTATGCAGAAAATCCTGACGACAGAAGAGCCATTTGAAGAATCGGAAACCAGAAATCTGAGGGCCTATGTTGATTATCAGTCCGGTGCCACAGCTCAATCAGGTGCCACAGCTCAATCAGGTGCCACGGTAAAGCCCG
>CAZAZB010000407.1:0-3774 GCA_964489485.1 uncultured Pseudomonadales bacterium
CCGGGTGGTGTGGGGGATTGGGAACCTCAGTATTCCTATGGTAATTAGGACTTAATCAGAGGTCCCCTGGCTCTTCGTGCGCCTATTTTGATAATAAAAAACGCAAGGATGCGATAGCCCAAGAGGCCTGGGGTTGGTGTGAACCCAGCCCGTTTACCTCTACAACCTTGTTAGGATCATGGGCTTGTTTCGGGTAATGACCATTGTATGCTCATACTGGGCAGAGAAATTTCCTCGCCCGGTGGTGAGGGTCCAGCCATCGTCTTGCGTACTTGTCTGCTCAATACCCGTTGATAGGAAGGGTTCAATCGTGATGACCTGGCCTTCTTTTAGTCTACGCTGGTCATTTTTATCATAGAAGTTTGCGATAAATTCAGGCTCTTCGTGGAGACGCTTGCCAATGCCATGGCTACCCAGGTCTTTGATTGTCACGAATCCTGCCTGACGGGCTGTTTTGTTGATGGTTGCGCCAATCTGATTGATTCTTGCACCACTTCGCGCGGTAGACATCGCATTGCGCAGGGCTTTTCGTGTCGACTGACAGAGGTATTGAATTTTTGGATCTACGGGTGGTACAGGAAATGTTCCGCCGGTATCTCCAAAATATCCATCAAGTTCGGCAGACACATCAATATTAACGACATCTCCTGCTTTGATAATCCTGTGTGACGGGATGCCATGGGCTGCTTCTTCATTGATACTGATACAGGTGTAACCTGGAAAGTCGTACATCACCATGGGCGCTGAACGTGCGTCATAGCGGTGAAGATTCCTTGCACCAATGGCATCAAGCTCAAGCGTTGTCATGCCTATTTCCATTTCTTTCTTCATCAACATCATGGTTTCAAAGACGATTCGTCCAATCGTTTTCAGCTTCCGCAGGTCTTCTTCGTTTTCAATTGTCATCAGTGATCAGGGAGTTGTAGATTCCATTGTAAGTGTAACACTCATCGTGAACCGGAGCTGTTTTGCGAGTCATTCAATCTCGGTTAGACTGTGTACCTCTCTGCCGAGAGAAGCGCTGTCGAGAGTAATGGAAATGTACAAGGAGCAAAGCATGGGTTCAGCAAATGGCCGGATAATTACCGGGGTACTTTCAGCATTGGTCATTGCATTGATTGTTAGCGGTTGTGCATCCATGGGTGACAACCCGGCCAAACAGATAATAGGGTCCTGGCAGTCTGATATAGGAGGATTTCCACTGGTCGTTGAATATACTGACAAAACCGTCAAGGTCGTTGGATACGACGAGATTCCCTACAAGATAGAAGACGGGCAGCTTATTCTGAACCAGAAAGGCAGTCAGCCAAGAAGCGTTAGCTTCCCTTCAGAAAACGAAATGGTTCAGATGGATTCCATTACCGGAACCGCCCAGAAGTTTACCCGAACTAAATAACGCGCGTATCCATTCTGGAGACAGGTTTCGTGACCTGTCTTTGCCGGGTTAAATATCCAGAGGTCCGATTTTGGCAATTGACTGTGGATCATCCCGCCAGGCATCCGACGCATCGATATACAACTCCACGCTGTTACCATCCGGGTCATCTACATAAAGTGATTTCGTGATGTCATGGTCAATAGGCATGGGATTGAAGCCTGCGCTTTCAATTTCGATCTTGGCCTCCTTCAGCTGGTCGATTGAATCGCCGATACAGAATGCCACATGGTGTAACCCAACTGCTTGTTCATCTGCGGCTACTTCGCCGGAAACCTGCGCAATGGCGAGGTCATGATGGTTGCCGAGACTAAAAAATGTCATTTTCATGCCCTGTTCATCAAAGCGGGCACAGACCGGCATGCCAAGTAAACCATTGTAGAAGTGTTCTGATTTTTCAAGATCCGTTACCTTTAGAACAACATGACCCAGTGATTTAATATTCATGATTTTCTCTTGGTTGCTAACAGGGTGGCTTCAACAAGATGATTCTATGCGCATGATATACGGGAGGCAAGTTTTTGGGCTTCGTTGATTAACACTGTCGCTTCCTCAATAACATTCATCAGAAGGACTCTGGATCACAACCTGTCACGCCGCCGTATCCATTTAAAGACTTTCAATATTTACTTTTATCTGTATATAAACACAGTACAATGTGTGAACAACCGTTTTTACTGATTCTGATTCTTGGTAGAAGAACACACAAATAATGACCTGCTACCAGAAGGTTATTACCTGGATAATTTCCAGTACCTGCTGGCGTTTGTCCAGAAGCGTTATGCCCACCTCCTGACGAAAGAGGAGCTGGCATTTTCACAATCATTTGCGTGCATCAGTGATTCGGCAAAAATGCTCTATGTTCGCCTGATACAGCGCAAAGGACCTCTGTTCCGACCGGACAAGTTGAACTACCCGGAAATTGATCAATTGCATAATGCCATTGCTGAACTAGCAACTCATTCTTTCCTTGATTATGCAGAAGATGCACCCTTTGAGGATCTGATCCGTATTCTGACCAAACCCGAACTCTTGCAGTTTCCGGAAGCCGCTAATTTGAACGCGTCACGACGCAAAGCAGATCTTGTGGAAGAATTGCATGCGCATCAAATTGACCTTAGCGCAGTACCGAGAATTCGCCCTTTAGGTCATGAGATATTGCAGCTGTACAAGTTATTGTTCTTTGGAAATTTTTACCAGGACCTTACAGAATTTGTCTTGAATGATCTGGGTATTACGCCATTCGAATCCTATGCATTAGATGCGACAGGATTATACTTCGATCATCGTGAGAGAGTAGACGACACGTTGAGTCTCTATTATCTGGAAGAACTGTCTCATGAAATAATTGAGGAACAAGATACGAACCGTCTCAAACAATTTACAGAGCTATTACCGGATCGCTCCAGCAACAATCGACTGTCGAGACGACGAGACAAGATTATCAATCGTGTCGCCAGGCAATTTGAACGCGTCGAGCAGCTTGATTTAGCAGCTGAACTGTATCGGCAGTCTCAATTAGAACCGGCAAGGGAAAGACGTGCAAGGATACTGTTCAAGCAGGGGAAGTTTGCTCGCTGTTTTGACCTCTGCATAGAGGTACTGCAATCGCCCATGAATGACCAGGAAGAACAATTTGCCATCCGTTTTCTTCATCGGCACAAACAAGGGGCATTTGTCGCTTTTGAACAACCAGCTGGGTTTGAAGCGTTTCTCAGCTTTAAGCCAATTTCCAGTGCGGTCACCGTCGAAAGAGATTCGTTAAAAAGTGTGGAGCAGATCGCATGTGATTGGTATACAGCTGATGGGTGGGAAGCATATTATGTGGAGAACGCTCTGCTCACAGGGCTATTTGGTCTTGCCTTCTGGGACATTATCTTCGCCCCAGTTAAAGGCGCATTTTTCAATCCATTTCAGAGAGGACCTGCGGATTTGTTCGTTCCGGAATTCCAGAAACATCGGCATGAAGAAATCCGGAAACGTCTGGTTGCTCTTGATAATCGGGATTATCTTGCATCTTTGATACTCTCAACATTTGAAAACAAATACACCATCACTAACTATTTTGTTAACTGGTCCGTTCTCGATTCGGTGATAGGTCGAAGAATCATCGAGAAATTTCTATTAACCGTTAGCGTTAAGGGGCTCATTCAAGTCTTCGAGCGCCTGTTGGCAGATATCCGGGGAAATCGCAGCGGTTTACCTGACCTTATTGTATTCAAGGACAACGAATTTAAGTTGATAGAAGTAAAAGGCCCAGGTGACAAACTGCAAGATAATCAAATCAGATGGTTGTGGCACTTCTCGACCTACGGCATTCCTGCAGAAGTTCTCCATCT
>CAZAZB010000408.1:0-3772 GCA_964489485.1 uncultured Pseudomonadales bacterium
TCTAGGGCCGTCGCCCTAGAATGTTAGTCTGTAAGATGGGCCAGGACGGTCATGATCGGGGGGCAAAGATAATCGCAACAGCCTTTGCCGATGCCGGTTTTGACATAGATCTTTCTCCCATGTTTTCACTCCCCGAAGAAGTTGTTAGGCAGGCGATCGAAAATGATGTGCATATTATTGGGGTTTCTTCCCAGGCGGCGGGCCATAAAACAATGATTCCACAGCTGATGGATGAGTTAAAGAAATCGAATGCCGAAGATATTATTGTGATTATTGGCGGGGTCATTCCCAAAAAAGATTATAAATTTCTGGAAAATGCCGGTGTCCAGGGAATATTTGGCCCAGGTACCCCGATTCCCGGCGCTGCAGAAGAAGTTCTGAATATTATCAAGGCAGCTGTTTAGCGGTGGATAAGGCGGCAACGATCGATGCGCTGCTCACCGGCGAGCGGCGAGCCCTTGCGAAATGCATTACGCTAATTGAAAGCAAACATCCGGCGGATCGCGAAGAAGCCACAAGCCTGATTGAATCCGTTCTTCCCCACGCCGGTAAGAGTTTGCGTATTGGCATCTCCGGTGTCCCGGGTGTCGGTAAGTCCACTTTTATTGAATCGTTCGGCCTCTACCTGATCGAACAGGGAAAGCGCGTTGCAGTCCTCGCGGTAGACCCCAGTTCACCGATCGCCGGCGGTAGTATCCTGGGTGATAAAACACGGATGCCGGAACTATCCCGTTCCGATAGCGCCTTTATTCGACCGTCACCTTCATCCGGGATCATGGGCGGTATTGCCCAGAAAACTCGTGAAAGTATATTGCTCTGTGAGGCGTCTGGTTACGATGTAATCTTGATTGAAACAATGGGTGTGGGTCAGGCAGAAGTGGACGTTCACGGCATGGTGGATTTCTTTCTTGTACTCATGGTGCCCAATGCGGGTGATGACCTACAGGGGATCAAGCGCGGTATCACGGAGTTGGTGGATGGTATCGTCATTAACAAAGCCGACGGTGAAAGTGTGGCGCTTGCCACGACTGCACAACGACATTACCAGAGCGCACTCAATTTGCTTAGAGGCGACAGTGGATTCTGGAAGCCTAGAGTATTGACCTGTTCATCACTCGAACAAACGAATCTGGATGAGGTCTGGAAGATGATCGAGGACTATCGCCAGGCTGCAGAGGCAAGCCATAAGTTTGTAGAAAAGCGAGAAAGACAGAATCTTGATTGGCTAAAAAGGCTGATCAATGCCGAGATCGAACAGCGATTGATTAGTAATGAGAAGATCAAGGAAAAGTATCCAGAGTTCGAGGCTGATGTCATCTCTGGTAAGACAACGCCGCTAAAGGCCGCAAATCAGATCATTCAGCTATTGTTTGATTCTTGATACTGTCATCTCTTGACATATGCATATAGGAAATAGGGACCCACGCTAACCTAAGGCTCACAACTTCCATATTTTCTCTGACAACGAAACTGCCAACCTCCCACGTTGGTGCTGGTCAATATCTACTTTACTTCAGTGCTTTTTACGACATCATGTTCCCATGGCAACTCCCCGCTGTTGACGCCACTTTGACGAAATGGCCGCTTGGTGTCTAAACTGCATCTTTATTACTTTGAGTTGCGTGAGTTATGTCTGATATTGAAAATTTGAAACGCGCTCTAATGCAGTCTGATTCCCTGGAGTTTTCGCTGTTGTTTGGCAGTCAAGCCAGAGGTGACAGCAATGGAACAAGCGATTGGGATATTGCCATCTCATTCAAAGATAATTTCGACAGATGGAATAATCTGGGTTTGCGTGAGGATATTAGACACACGGTATCAACCGCGCTAGGCATTGATGCTGCCAAGGTTGATATAGTGGACATATACAGCGCTGGTCTCAGTATCAATGCCACAATAGTTGATGAAGCCATCCCGCTGACCGGAGAGGGGAGCCTTTCACTGGCAAGATACTACCAGCGAATCTGGGCTAATCTGGAAGATCATTACTGGAACCTTGAGCATGCAGTCTGATCTCTACCAGATCGAAACCGAAAAGCTCGCCACACGTAGCGGTAATTTGTTAGAAGAACTCGCGACGAAACTAAACAGTGGTGGAAAATTTTCGCCCCTGGATGAACAGGCAATGTTACATCTATTGCAAGTCGCTATTGAAAATGCCATCGGCAAGGCGAAGCACATATTGAAACGCCGGGGAATGAAACCTCCGGTGAGCGCTTATGATGTATTTGAAGAACTGCTGGCCGTGAAAGTAATAGATGCTCATGAACAGGATCAGTGGAAGAAAATTGTTGGTCTTAGAAACACGCTAGTTCATGAGTATATGAAGATCCAGTTTGATATGGTGAAGGATATGGTTATGAATCGGCAGTATAATTTTGTGCTGGATTTCCTAAGAAAACCATTTGAACAATTCTAGATTACCGGTCCCTAGATGCGTAAAACGGAGTTGGCGCGGTGGACGGGACCGCAGTAGCGGGAAGCATTCCGGAGGCGGCAACGAGCTTATGGACTGCTGGTGGAACTCACCAACTGGGGTAACAAGCAGGGATGGCGACGATTTTTAGCTGAACTGTCATCTCTTGACATATGCATATTTCAAAGTCAGACTTTGAAATATGCATATAGTAGCCAGAAATATCCACGACAATATTCTGTCCTTACTCTCTGACTTTCCCGCAGTGGTGGTGCTTGGTGCGCGACAAGTTGGTAAATCGACCTTGCTTGCATCAATCTTGCCCACCGCCAGGTACTTTGACCTGGAAAGAAGAAGTGACTTTCAGCGAATTGATAGTGATCCAGAATTGGTTTTCCAGGAGACCGATGGACCCTTTATCTTTGATGAAGCCCAGCTATCACCCTCGCTCTTCAGCGCACTACGTGTAGAAATCGATAAGTATCGTGGTAGAAAAGGGCGCTTTCTGCTTAGTGGGTCCAGTTCACCGCAACTACTAAATCATGTTGCTGAAACGCTGGCCGGTCGCTGCGCTATTGTCGAGCTCGGCACTTTCAGCTGGAACGAAGGGCTGGAAAGGCCCGCTTCTCTATTTCCTGATTCACTAGGCTCCCTCTCGGTGTTAAAAAGCCTTAAGGCTCTCAACACACACGCAGAACTACTAAATCTGTGTCTTCAAGGTGGATATCCCGAGCCTTTTTTGAACCATGATAATGAGCTGTTTTTTGACCAATGGATGAATGCCTATATTCAGTCGTACATCGATAGAGACATTAGGCGTCTATTTCCGAACCTGAATCTTGAGGCGTATCAACGATTCATCAAGATGCTGTGTTTTGCATCCGGGGATATCCTAAATTTGTCCAACTTCTCGCGCTCCCTAAGTGTATCCCAGCCGACCATTAAGAAATACATTGGCATAATGGAAGGTACGTTTATGTGGCGTACCTTGTTGAGTTTTGAGCGAAATCAGAACAAAAGTGTCGTGAAAATGTCAAAAGGTCACATCCGTGACACGGGTCTAATTTGCCATCTGCTTAATATTCATACACTGGATGATCTAAAATCCCATCCGAAGTATGGACAAATCTGGGAGTCGTTCGTCATTGAGCAGATATTGAGGCGATTACAAGATCAACTGGTTGTTCACCGGTATTACTACTATCGTACAAGAAGTAAAGCAGAAGTCGATCTGGTACTGGAAGGAAAATGTGGCGTCATACCAGTCGAGATAAAAGATTCGTAAACAACGGCCAGCTCCATCCTCAGGACAATGAAAGACAGTGAGTAGAGGAAGGGTACCCCCCCCCCCAACCC
>CAZAZB010000409.1:0-3770 GCA_964489485.1 uncultured Pseudomonadales bacterium
GGTAAAGTAGCCAGCAGACAAGGAAGAGTAACAGTGCCGCACTATTTGGTGCGTCGAAGGCCAATAGTAGATCCGTCTCTATCATATTTATATTGCTCGATGATTTGCACTCCGATTGTAACAAATAGTTGAACTCATGTTCAACTTTGGTAAACTGCCTAATCTAGACAATGTTAGCTGGGAAAACTGTGCCGAAACCTTTGAAGAAACATGAGGGAAATTTCTCACCAAAGAGGCAGCCTTCGCAACAGAGGGCAGAGAAAACCAAAGCCCGAATTATTGATGCGGCGGTCCGTGTTTTGGGGGAGCTTGGCATTGATGCCTTTTCCATTCGTCAGGTTGCCAGTGTTGCCGGTACCAGTGTGGGCAGCGTCTATGAGTATTTTCCATCCAAACAGGCACTGCTCTTTTATGTGGCAGAACAACGACTTGGCCAGCGACTCGTTATCTTTGATTCTGTCCTGACTGATGAGAATCTCGGTAAGTCACTGCACCAGTTGATCAACCTCTATCTCTATGCCCTGCGTGATGCCGGTATGTATTCACGATTGGATCTTGAGATTAGAGTAGCGGAAGAAAGGGACTCGCAACTTGCCCAGTATACAGCCAGGTATAAGCGTGAATTGACTGATCGCTATATTCATATCTGGCAGCACTATGGTGCAACGCTGGGTGAAAAAGAGCTCAATCTCATTGCACAGTATGCACACCAATTAGATCTTGCCAGTATGAAATTGCAACTGGAAATGCCGGATGAAGATCAAGCTAGTGTCCGCCATATCACTGAGCAGTTGGTCCATGTGCTGGTTGATCTCGGTTTACAGAAATCAACGAGCGTGAAGTCACAGTAAAAGTACGAGATAGAAACCGAACAAAACAAAAAGGGGAGCAGACAATGGGAGCACTAGACCGGATTCGTGTTATTGATTTTGGCCACTATGTGGCAGGACCAGTCGCTGGAATGTTATTGGCAGACCAGGGCGCTGAAGTGATCAAGATTGACCCGCCCGGGGGACCGGTCTTCAAAACGCCGGCGAACAGCACATGGAACCGGGGAAAGAAAAGCATTTGTCTCGACCTCAAGATAAATGCAGATCTAGAAATTGCGCGTCGCCTGATAGAGAGCGCAGATGTTCTATTGGAAAATTTCCGGCCGGGCGTAATGGAACGTCTTGGGTTGGGCGAAAAATCGTTTCGCAAGACACATCCGCATCTGATTTATGCGTCGATGCCCGGGTTTGCGGCGGATGATGCCCGGGCTGCGTTGCCGGGTTGGGAGGGCGCAATTATGGCGGCCACTGATGTCTTTCGACCGATCGCTGAATACCGCGACATGGTTCAGATGTTGCACCAAACGCCGGAAGATCGCGTTGGTACGCCAGTCTTTACAGCTGAACCCATCGCATCCGTTTATGCAGGGATGATCACATCACTCGCTGTGACCACTGCGATTTACGAACGGTTATCCAGTGGCCGTGGGCAAGCAATCGAAGTCTCTCTCTTTGATGCGATGCTTCAGGCAGTTGGCATCCTTGCCATGTCACGCATTCCATTTGTGCCAGTGAAAACACCCGTATTTTCTGGATTTGATCACCAGTACCAGTGCCAGGATGGTCGGTGGGTACATATCGTAGCCACAGTGCCGCGACATGGCGAGCGCTTCCTGAGCGCAATAGATCGGGAAGATTTGATTGAGAAGGGACTGGCAAAGAGAGGCTTGCCAGGCAAACCGGAACTCAACAAGTTGTTAATCCGAACCCTGACAGATGTATTCAAAACCAGACCGGCTATTGAGTGGGAAAATCTTTTTCTGGCTCTCGGTATACCCGGTGCCATGTGTCGTTCCACGCGTGAGTGGATGGAACACCCCCAGGCAACTGAAACTGATTTACTGGCGACCCTGGTTGATCCTGTTCTCGGAAAAATGCGTCAGCCTGGTTTGCAGGTGAAATTGTCAGAGACGCCCGGCGAGATCAGACATCCCGCACCCTTGCCAGATCAGCATCGTGAAGAAATATTGGCAGGATTGAATGACCATGTAGCACAGAGGATAGATTTCTCCGCTTCAGAAACCAGCGACTACCCATTGCAGGGCCTAAAGGTTCTTGATCTTTGTATTATTCTGGCAGGCCCTACCTGTGGTCGCTCGCTGGCGGAACTTGGCGCTGATGTCATCAAGATAGACGATCCCGGCCGTGGTGAAGTTCTTTATCACCATGATATCAATCGCGGAAAGCGAAGCATTTTACTCGACCTGAAAACAAAGGAAGGTCTGGATGTGTTCTGGGAGCTTGTGGATTCAGCTGATGTCATCGTTCAGAACTATCGTAGCGGCGTCGTTGAATCCCTGGGAATTGATTATGACTCTGTCAAAGCACGCAAGCCAGACATCATCTATGCATCTCTCAATGCCTTTGGCGATAATGGACCCTGGGAACATCAACCCGGTTATGAAGAAGTCGCGCAAGCCCTGACGGGCATGCAGGTCAGATTTGGAGGTGAAGAGAAACCTATCCTATGGCCTTATGGCGTTGTTAATGATTATGGCACAGGTTTCGCCGGTGCCTTTGGTGTCATGATGGCATTGATCGAGAAGTCCCGTACGGGGATTGGACAACACGTGACCTCTGCGCTCGCCCGTACTGCCTGCACCCTTCAATCTGCCTTTCTACAAGATTATGAAGGTAAGGTTTGGGATGAACCGGTAGGTCCAGAGATTCTTGGCTCCGGTCCTCTACAACGACTATACGAATGTCAGGGAGGATGGTTTTTTCTGGGTGCTAAATCACGCGATCATGTTGCAAAACTCATCTCGGCTTCCCTTGAAGAAGACCTTGAGGTTTCAATTGGCAACTGGTGTGCGCAACGAAAAATAGATGATGTGGTGAGGCAGCTTTCTGACAAAGATTGCGTTGCACATAAGCTGATCTGGCTCGACGATTTCGCGTCTGATCCTGAGCTTAGTGCTCGCCACGTCATCATGACGCGAGACCATGACAGGCTCGGAATGATGCGTACAACAGGACCGGCGCACTGGTTCTCACGTTCCAGGATAACGGCCGGAAGACCAGCACCGATTGCGGGTAGTGATTCGGTTTCCATATTTCATGAACTTTCCAGGAATGATCTGGACGCACTTGCAGCATTAGGTGTGGTTCAACAGCCTTAGGAAGACGCGAAATGGAAGAGATAGAAGAGAATGATCCAAAAATACTAGGTTGGATGCAGGGATTCCCTCCTCCCCATGACAAGACGATTCGATATTTGGATGGTTCCTATTATGCCTGGCCACAGTTACGGTGGAGTTTCTGTCATATCGATGAATTGATGCCAACAAAAAATATCTGGTGTGGACAAAAGGCTGCAGTTGACCTGGAATACAATCTACAGAATTTTGAGGATATTAAAATTGAGACAGAATCCGATGGTATTTTGGGCTGGATGGAAACCCTAAGCTCGACCTGTACCGATGGGTTACTCGTCCAACACAAGGATCAGGTAGTCTTTGAGGAGTATTTTGGCGCCTGCGGTCCGGATGTTCGTCATCTCATTCAATCAAGCAACAAATCTTTTGTTGGAACCCTCGCGGAAACGATGATTCATGAAGGGCAGCTTGACGCGGATTCACTTGTGCCTGAAATTATTCCAGAACTTAAGGATACTGCATGGCAAACAGCAACAGTCCGTCAAGTGATGAATATGCAGGTCTCGATGGGCTTTCATGAAGACTACCAGGATCCTGCGTCGGATATCTGGCGATTCATGAGAGC
>CAZAZB010000410.1:0-3769 GCA_964489485.1 uncultured Pseudomonadales bacterium
TAGCATATCGTTGATCTTGTCTAGTTTCAACTGTACAAGCATTAGAAACATATCTGCGTTATTTTCCGGATTGGCAAGATATATGCTGAATGCTCTGGATTGGTGGCTGCGGTGGGATAGCTTAAATGTTAGCTGGTTGATGGTTAGCTGGCGCGCCAGCAGAAACTGACATAACTCTGATATCAATCTTTTGACAGGGAATGCAAGAGACTGGATATTGGTTACATCAGCGAGGAATGTAATATCGTTATGGAAGTGGGGTATTTCGTTGATGAATTTTTGCGGGTCAGGTTTTTCACCGATCAGTCGAGATAGATAGTCGGTGAAAAATATACCGAAGCGCCGACTCAACCCATCTGTCGGTAGGTCCAGCAAGCCGCCCAGATCTTTGATGCCCATCTGCCCCAGAGATTCAATGATCTTGCCATCCACCCGAAGGCAGCTAACGGGAAGCTTTCGCAAGCTGTTCAGCACATCTGTTTGTCTGGTTTCTAATGTTTGTCCCTTTGCCTCCGCAAGGCATAACGCAGAAAGTGGGGTTGTGTTAACGCCCAGGCTGGTGGTATATCCAAGTTCCCTCAGTTCCCTCTTTATTGTTGATACCAGGTTCTGCAGACTACCGAACAACTTCAGGCAACTGCCAACTTCCAATAACAAGCTATGCGGTGTTTTGATCGATACCGCTGGTGTGAATTGGTAGGCCCATTGGGCCAGATGTGACAGAGTTGTTAGTTCTTTTTCTTCATTCCTTTCAAAAGAAACAATCTGGCTGCTGAGTGTGTAGGCAGTGTCCATGCTGCTGCCAATACGAATACCAATGCTTTCTGCTCCGGAGTTCATGTATTGAACTCTTTGCCTTGAGATGATGACAACAGGTTTGTTAGCGTTTGCCCCATCAGGTAATTCGTTTTCGAGTGCTTCACTGACAAGAGTGTTGTTGGCAAGAGTGCTGTTGCGTGAAAAAACCTCTACGGGCAACTGTCTGAAGTGCAGACATAGCCAAAGCTCATCAGTCCGGGCAGAGTCTTCTTTATTGGATGTCAAGGTCATGGTGTCTTTCATTTGATTGATCGCGCTCGTGCCCATGAGCATGGTTGAGATGAGAGTGTTCTTTGCGGGGTGCTACATTGAGTTGAGTAAGTTCGTTGACCTGAGCAGGTCGCAATGCCGGAAAATAAGGTGTGACCTGATTCAGAACATCCTCAAAATGGATGTTAATAGTCTCGCTTGCCCAGCCGCCTCGCCGTTTCAAAATTTTGAGATTGATTGATGAATGAGCAAGTAGGGGAGGTGTGCGAGTTGGCTCTAGTTGAATACGCAATTCTGCTGGTGATGCCTGCTGGGCACATCGGGTTGAACGAAACAATATGTTCCAGCAGTTGCCTTCCTTACTGGCAAGTTGCAAACGCCGTATTTGTTTCTCTTTTATGTTGCCGGGCCACGCCAGAACAGCGCTGCAACTTTTAGAACCGAGAGCTTTTTCAAGCACCCACAAAGTATCTTTGGTGGATTTTGGCCTGACAACAAGAATTGAAGTCAGATCTATACCGGCATTCAATAAGGCTGGAGGATAGGGAATATAGGGTGGCGCTACCCAGAGCAGCCAGCGGTTTTGTTCCCTGCTTAATCGTGCAAGAGCCGGTGTGATGAGTCTTAGTTCTCCGATCCCGTATTGGTCATGTAATAATTCTGTCACGCCATCTTGTGGCCAGCCCGACCCGGGCAGATGTTCATCAAGTGCGCTAAAGCCGGTTGAAATGCCTTGCGATGAAAAGTCTCCAATACTGGAGGCACGCCAAAGACTGGCATCTTTCAGCAGATCACTGATAGATTGCTTTTCGGTTTTGCGCGTAGATCTTTTTTTAGCTTCAGGCAACATATACTGTTTATATATACAGTATAATTTAGGTAGCTGTAAAGTCTGGAATCTCTCCCTTGTCTATCCAGTACCGATTAGAGAGGAAGAGAGGAGCCTTCCTTGAGTTCTTCCATCACCACATAGGTTCGTGATTCTCTTACGCCAGGTAACATGAGCAATGTCTCACCAAGAAACTGTCGGTAGGCTGCCATATCGGCGACACGTGCCTTGATCAGGTAGTCAAAATTACCGGAGACCAGATGGCACTCCAGGATCTCCGGTAGCTTGATAACAGCATCCCTGAAATCTGCAAAAACATCGGGAGACGTGCGTTGCAGGGAAATCTCCACAAACACCAGCAGGCCAAGCTGCAAAAGATGTGGATTCAGCCGGGCAGAGTATTGCTCTATAAATCCACATCGCTCCAGTGATTTAACCCTTTCAGCACAGGGCGTCGCGCTAAGGCCAACTTCTTTTGCGAGCGCAGTATTCGACTTGCGGCCATCATTTTGTAACGCTTTGAGAATGTTGAGATCAATTTTGTCTAGTGTTTTTCTCTCATTATCTTGTTTTATCAGCATGCATACACCTTGGCTAAGGACAGTAATAATTCATTTGTCTAAACATGGTACCAAATTAAGTGAGATACACTACAGGCCTATCTTTATACTGGCTGAAATATTTGTACCCCATTCAATTGCTTTAGTGAGGAATATCATGCTGATAGGTGTCCCAAAAGAAATCAAAAATCATGAATATCGTGTAGGGCTGGTGCCTGCTGCAGTGCGAGAGCTTGTACATCATGGCCATGAGGTGATGATGGAGACCAGTGCCGGTGCTGGTATCGGATTTATGGATGAGGATTACATCAATGTTGGCGCAACGATTGCCACCGATGCCAAAAGTGTTTTTGACCAGGCTGAAATGATTGTGAAGGTGAAAGAACCCCAGGCAGTAGAAAGGGCGATGCTGCGTGAAAACCAGACACTATTTACCTATCTGCACCTTGCGCCAGACCTGGCGCAAACAGAAGACCTTGTTAATAGTGGGTCTACCTGCATCGCCTATGAAACTGTCACAGACCCCATGGGTCGCTTGCCTCTATTGGCGCCTATGTCAGAAGTTGCTGGCAGAATGTCCATCCAGGCGGGTGCCATGTGCATGGAAAAATCCCATGGTGGCAGCGGCATCCTGCTCGGCGGTGTTCCGGGCGTTTCACAGGGGCATGTTGTCATCCTTGGCGGCGGTGTTGTCGGTCAAAATGCGGCACAAATGGCAGTTGGCATGGGCGCGCGAGTCACAATCATTGATCGCAGTGTCGATGTGTTACGGATTATCGACAAACAATTCGGTAACCGTGTGCAAACGCTTTATTCAACCCAGGATGCGGTCGTTACGAATGTGATGAATGCAGACCTGGTGATTGGCTCTGTACTGATACCAGGCGCATCAGCCCCCAAGCTGGTGACAAGCGAAATGATACGTGACATGAAGCCCGGTACAGTGGTGGTCGATGTGGCAATCGATCAGGGCGGTTGTTTTGAGACGTCTCATGCGACGACCCACGATGACCCAACATACATAAAAGATGGTGTGGTGCATTATTGTGTTGCCAATATGCCTGGTGCGGTTGCGAAGACTTCTGCAGCGGCCTTGAACAATGCGACATTACCCTATGTCCTTGAGCTTGCGGATAAGGGAGTACAAGGTGCATTGAAGGCTAATGTGCATCTCCTGCACGGATTGAATGTTTATCAGGGCAAAGTCACCAATGAGTTTGTTGGTCAAGCCCACCAGATGGATTATGTTGATGCGTTGAGTATCCTTGCTGCCTAGAAAATGACATAAATAGTTCTCGACACCCTTCAGGTGTCCTATCGAAGAAAACTGAAGGGTGCAGCATGATTGATA
>CAZAZB010000411.1:0-1610 GCA_964489485.1 uncultured Pseudomonadales bacterium
CCTGGTAGTCGGAGTCGATAAGCCCTATCAGATTGCCGAGCACGATGCCGTGTTTGTGACCAAGACCGGATCTCGGCAGAATCATTGCGGCCAGACCCGGATCCTCAATATAGATTGATAGACCCGTTGCAATGAGGGTTGTATCGCCTGGCTGTAGTTGCAGGCGACTATCAATGCAGGCCCGTAGGTCGAGTCCGGCAGAACCCTCTGTTGAGTAACTGGGCATGGGAATGTCCCGACCGACGAGGGGGTTTACGATTCTAATCTGAAGTTCTTTCATTCGTGTCTCTGAGCCAGTCGACCCGCTATCAGTTCCATGATTCTGATGGCATTGTTACCCTTGGACATCCTGGGTAGTGAGACCTCACCATCCGACCAGATGACCGTTGTCTCGTTATCATCACTGTTAAAACCAATAGCTGAATCAGACACGTCGTTGGCGACGATCATCTGTAGTTTCTTGCGAACCAGTTTTTGTCGTGCATAACCCAGAAGGTTTTCAGTTTCGGCAGCGAAGCCGACTGTATAAGGTCCATTGGGCATGTCAGCGACAGCAGCGATAATATCGGGATTTTCAATCAGTTTTAGCGTAATTGCCGGACCTCCGTCAGATCGATTATCCGTCTTCTTGATCTTGTTCGATTCGACTTGAACGGGCTTGTAATCTGCGACAGCTGCGACACCAATGACGATATCTGCGTTGGTCGCAGCGAGCATAACCTGCTCATACATCTCGTCTGCGGAATTGACTGATACCAGCCTGGCCCGGTCCGGCGGATCAATATGCGTCGGTCCTGAGACCAGAGTGACGCTGGCGCCCGCGTCGATGGCAGCTTGAGCAAGCGCATATCCTTGTTTGCCAGAGCTGTGGTTGCTGATGTATCTAACCGGATCAATGGCTTCGCGAGTCGGTCCTGCCGTGATTAAAACATGCATGCCAGAGAGCAGTAGGTTCGGAAAGAGTGCAATGATTCGGCTAACGATGTCATCTACATTCATCAGGCGCCCTGCGCCAGTCTCGCCACATGCCTGTAAACCTTCCTCTGGCTCCAGCAGGATAAAGTTGCGTTCGATGAGGCTTCTGAAGTTGTCCTGAGTTGCTTCTTTTGCCCACATGGCCTGATTCATGGCAGGAGCGATAGCAATTTTACATTCAGCAGCAAGACATACTGTTGTTAGCAGGTCGTCACCGTGACCGGTTGCGAGTCTTGCCATGAAGTCGGCACTTGCGGGTGCGACAATGATGAGGTCGGCCCAACGTGCCAGTTCAATGTGACCCATAACAGATTCAGTATCTGTGTCCAACAGATCAAGATGGACCGGATTGTTTGACAGTGCCTGCATGGTCAGCGGTGTAATAAACTCAGTGGCTGCAGGTGTCATGACGACACGTACCTCCGCGCCCTGGTCCTGCAGGCGTCGAACCAAATCAGCCGCTTTGTACGCGGCGATGCCGCCTGTTACGCCGAGCAATATTCTTTTGTTAGTTAATGGTGACAAAAATGGTCTTCTCTTTTTTACAGCCTTGAGCGGGAAAAACAGCCTTGAGCCAAACAAACAGCCCTGAGCGGATAAACAGCCCTGAGCGAAACAAACAGCCCTGAATAGCC
>CAZAZB010000411.1:1710-3756 GCA_964489485.1 uncultured Pseudomonadales bacterium
ATAAACAGCCCTGAGCGAAACAAACAGCCCTGAATAGCCAATCACCGCTTGGCTTTAGAACAATTTCCTACTGATATATCCGTCCTTGCCAGTATTTCTTGAATCTCCCAGCGGACAGAATATACACCGCGTGTTAACCATAACATAGAGCCGATCTGGATTTGTTAGTGAATAGTCACTAAGCCTAAGACCTGCGTAACTAAAAGCGAATGCGATGAGTGTCTAGAGGTCGACTTACAATTTTACCTGGCATAGTGAGTTAAAATCGATGCCAATCAGAGGAAAGACCCTTGCTTGAAGTACCGATTGGAGAAAGACCGCGAGAAAAGTTAATGAAGTATGGTGTCCAGTCCTTAACTGACTGTGAATTGCTGGCCATCTTCCTGCGTACAGGAATCCGGGGTAAACCAGTATTGCAGCTCGCGTCAGAACTGCTGACGCAGTTTGGTGGATTTCGAGAGCTGCTTGAGGCGTCTTCTGCTGACATTATTGCGGCGCCCGGGATGGGTGTCGCGAAATACGCACAAATTGTCGCGACATTGGAATTGACGGACCGTTACTTGAGAGCTGGATTTGAGCGTGGGGAAGCCATCACTGACCCGGCGATCACGAGGCGCTTTCTCAAATGTAAGCTGGGTCGTCATCAAAGAGAGGTATTTGCCTGTATGTTTCTTGATAATCAACATCGGCTCATTGTCTATGAAGAGATGTTTTTTGGCACAATAGACGGTGCCAGTGTTCACCCGAGGGAAGTCGTCAAAAGGGCGCTGGAAACCAATGCCGCCGCTGTTATTTTCGCCCACAACCACCCATCTGGTATTGCGGAGCCGAGTCAGGCGGATCAACGTATCACTGATCGATTGAAGTCATCGCTCTTGCTTGTAGACGTAAGGGTGCTCGACCACATGATCGTGGGAGAGGCAGAAGTCCTGTCTTTCGCTGAACGTGGGCTGCTCTAGCAGGGTGCTGAAAAAGGAACTGTTAGGTGCAAGGCAAGGCGAAATATGCGGAGAAAGCGGAGTTTACACGCAGTAAATAAGCATTTCGAAGCAAATTTCAACGCCGAATTGTGCCGACAGGTGCTTTTTCAGCACCCTGCTAGTGACCGTTGATCAGTGCTCAATGGCGACTGCTTAAGGAGTCTCTGGTTGAAATGACCATGGCCATCTGGTATAAAGCACCGCTCTCAAATGACCCCATCCAGAAATTGGGTCTAACTAACGAATTCAAGGCTTTATAGACATGTCCAGAGTATGTCAGGTAACTGGGAAGAGACCAGTTTCAGGAAACAACGTATCCCATGCGAACAACAAGACAAAGCGGTTATTCCTGCCAAATGTGCATGATCACCGCTTTTGGGTTGAAAGCGAAAACCGCTTTATTAAATTGCGAGTGTCCGCCAAGGGCATGCGGATCATTGACAAGAAAGGGATCGATGAGGTCATCACTGATCTTCGAGCTCGCGGAGAAAAGGTTTAATCATGAGAGAAAAAATTAAATTGGTGTCTTCAGCAGGAACCGGTCACTACTACACAACCAGCAAGAACAAGCGAAGCATGCCTGACAAGATGGAAATCAAGAAATATGATCCCGTCGTTCGAAAGCATGTCATTTATAAAGAATCAAAGATTAAGTAGGACACCTTTCCAGATTCAGATTTCCAACTGAATCTACCGCCATCATCCAACCCTCTTTAATCAGGGTCGTCGCGTGGGTTTCGGTTATCAGAGCCGGGCCAGTGACTTGTTGATCTGGCTGTAAACTACCGCGTTCATAGACAGCTAGTTCCCCATAGCCGGGCAAGTTGATATGTGAGGGCGGTTCTTCACTTGTACCCTGAGCCAGTTGAGGCAGAATAACCCTTTGTCCGGGGATTTCGAGATGGACGCGAAGGTTTAGTAGCTCGATGGGTTTCTGCAGCCGGTGTCCATATCGCTGTTCATGAAGCTGATGGAATGTTTTCCCCGCAAGCGTGAGATCCTCTGGTGAAATCTGTGGTTCGGAATCCTGCCCAGCGCTGTGCGCTATCTGAACAGGTAAGGTAAA
>CAZAZB010000412.1:0-3749 GCA_964489485.1 uncultured Pseudomonadales bacterium
ACTTCATAGGCACTAAACGGGTCCGGTAGTCCATCCGTATCGCCGCCAATAACCTGGCAACTTTCCAGTTGAGGCGACATGCTTATCGCTTCATGCCCCCTGGCCATGAGCGAATGCTCGACAAAGAAAATTCTCGCATCACAGTTATCAACGATATAGCCAATCTCCTCCCCGGTAAGATGCCAGTTAATCGGCGTGACTCTAATGCCTGACCGAAACGCGGCCATCATCACTTCGATAAACTCGACTCGATTACCACAAAGTAAGGCGATCGAATCATCGATGCCAAGCCCTGAGCTGCGCATATAGTTGGCGAGCTGATTACTGCGTTGATTGAGATGACGCCAGCTATAACCACCACTGCGGTCGACGACTGCCGTGTGCTCGGGTTTATGCGCGGCATGCACAGCAACGCTCATGCCCGACAAGGCTGCTATATCCACCGGGATACCGGCATAGTTTGTCTGGGCATTCAACGCATCGTTCATCCTGTTATCCCTTCTTGGTCTGGGGTTAGCCTCGGAGGCCTGTCCAAATATGCCGGAACCAGTCACCAGATGGCAAGAAAGATTCTAGGGAACCTCTGATTACGTTCGGTACACCGAGCGGTTTTTACGCCAGTACGGCCTTAGCATCCCGCAAGAAAACCTCGCGAGTTTAAGGCGTATTCACGGTTTTCCTTGCAGCGCGCGGCCGTGTACTGACAAAAATATACGCTTAATCAGAGGCTCCCTAATCTTCACCATTTCTTTCGCCATTCTTCACCAGACATTCCATCTACAGTATGATGGGTCCCAAAACTGGCAGAAGACGTAGCTCGCAGCTATACTGCGCCGCATTATCCGTGTCGGCTTATCTGTATCAGAATATTTGCATCAGGCAATCTGCACAACACAACCAGCATCACAGAGCCAGCATCACAACCCAATCGAGGAATTATCCCTAATGAACGAAGAAACGCAGGACCTCAAAATTCCTAATATCAATTTTATGGACGAGAAGTTATTCAAATCGCGATCTATCTCTATTTTCGGTCAGATCAATGAAAAGATAGCCAGAACCGTCACAGAACAGCTCCTGGCACTCTCTGCTGAAAGTGACGATCCCATTACAATCTATATCAGTTCCCCCGGTGGTCATGTGGAATCTGGTGATGTTGTCTACGACATGATCAAATTTATCAAACCTGTCGTCCGCGTTGTAGGAACGGGATGGGTGGCGAGTGCTGCCACCAATATTTATCTGGCGGCAAAGAAAGAAAATCGGTATTCATTACCTAACACCCGCTATCTTGTTCATCAACCATCAGGCGGATCTCAGGGTGACGCAACTGATATCAAAATTCAGATGGAACAAATCATCAAGACAAAGAAAAGGATCAACGAGATCATTTCGAAGGAAACCGGAAGGCCGCTCGACCAGGTAGAACAGGATACTGATCGGGACTACTGGATGTCTGTTGACGAAGCCATTGAGTACGGCATCGTGAGCAAAGTCATTTCTTCTATCGGTGATATCTCCCAGGGAACGTCTGATTAAGTTCGCTAGGGAACGCCTGATTTAGTTCGGAACGGCGAACCGTTTTTACACCCATACGGCGATAGCACTCCTCAATAGGACACAACTTCACCCTTAGGGGTGAGGTATTCAAATATTTTTACCAGTAGTATTTACGTCAAGGTGAAAATATCATGAACTCATTAGCTAGCCACCTGGACAGCCTCTACAGGGGTGTTCGAGTAACCGGTGGATGGCATCATTTCGCGGACAATCTGTGCCGTGATATGAAATGTGATGAAGTAACATTACGCCTCGTCGCAGACTACTATGGAGAACAGTGGGGTCTTCATTTCAGGACCAATCAGGCTATCTTTGATGTCAGATTGACACCGAGTTGCACGCTGCAACTCGTTTTGGATAAACCTCTCTTCCGGCCGACATTCAACCAGACCGAACAAAACCTTCTTGGCGGCCTGGCACCACACCTCGCCAGGGTGTTGCGCCTGGCATTGGAACAATCCCTATCTATCGGCGGGTGGACGACTGTCTGCCATTTCCTGTCCAGCCTGGAAGTCGCTGTCGTCATCGACATTAATGGCAAACGAATCACCAATAGCTATGCCGACAGGATCATCGGCGAGATCACAGGAGAACCCGAACGCTTCATCAGCAAAATGATCAGCTGCCAGAGGCCCAGACGTGAACAATTAGTCTCAACGGAAATCATTGAATTTTTCCCGATTGTCGGTGACCAAATTTCAGGGTTTACGGGTTATGTTGTGCCAAGAAAGCTGGAAACGGAATTGACCACGCTATATGAGCTAACCCAGATCCAACAATCTATCGCGAGAATGTTAAGTGAAGGTTTGAGCCTCGAAGAAGTCGCGACCCTTGCAGAGCGATCAAAAGAAACGATACGAACTCACAGCAAAGACATTTACAAGAAAACGGGTGTGCAGGACCAGGCCGAACTCGCAAGACTTGCCGCGCAACTTCAGTTATCACTAAAAAGACACTAGGAGCTTGACCAAGAAGCCGTCAGGCAACCTTTACCTGCAACCATGCCGACTCGGACCGAAGCAACCGATAATCCAATGTCCACAGTAGATGTGAGAGTTTGAGTTGATTTTTGCACCCCGTCTTTAACAGAACAGACTTGCTATGACTCTTGATCGTTTCCGGTGATCGTTTCAGACATCGCGAGATTTCGTCACGCGTCATGCCTTCCTTGACTAACATGGCCACTTGAAGTTCTTTCTCTGTTAGCGCGTATTGATCCTTCAAAATGTCTACTAACGTCATGTTTTGCCGTCTCATTACCACAGGGGAAAGCTTAGGTTAGCAGATATTTTTTGCGATTAAATCTGTCAGATATTTCGGACGGTTGCTGCAACAACACCGTTGATACAGCTGCATCACAGGGCAATTGTTACCTGAAAAAGCGGACTGTCAGGTTTATCAGACAGTCTATCTGGCTTAATGAAAGGGGGCGATTGAGGATTTACGGTCAGAAGTCCCTGTCAGAAGTGCCGAATCGATAGCGAACTCAAGCCACAGTTTGACGCTAGTGTAGTAGAACCCTTCCCTCCGGTGATTCTATCACCGCCCGCATGCCATCGGTTCCATCGACGACCTCAACCGGTAACCCAATAGCGCTGGTCACTTGTCTATAAAGGGATACATTTTCAACCAGTTGCACAACAAAAGACTCGAGGGTACATCCAGCTGGTGTGTCATGCGCAGGATGCGGTGACTGGAGCCAGTCAATAAAGAATGGCATATACAATCCGAAAGGATGTCCAGATACACGCATAATCTGCCAACTCAATACGACACCATCAGGTCTCGTCCTGGACATTTTGATGACACTTGATTGATACCCAAATTGCTCCAGTTCAGTTTTCAACTTATCAAAACCTTCCACTGCAACGGCCCAGGTTCTAATGCCGGAAAATTGATGATCGAACAACTCCTGACCAAGCGTTCCCTCAAGCGCCTGATCAGGATCGGGCGCAATAATTTCAAGATACTGGGCATCTCCCAATGACAGCAATGCATTACATGTCCCGTTCCCGGGGTGAGCACCGCCATAGACTGCCGCAACGCCCGTTAACTTCTCTATCTCGGATATTCCGGCTTGAAGATCGCTGGCGGCATACATAATGTGATCAAGTTTCATCTGACGGTTTCTCATATAATAAAAATGTCGGAGCAGGAGTTATTTCGCCATGCTCAGTTAATACTTTGTC